>CAWLAW010000100.1:0-8074 GCA_963854885.1 Gammaproteobacteria bacterium
TGATTTGATCTCGAGTCGGTTACTGAGTGAATTTCTTCAGCAGCGTACGGTACGAGTAATTCTCTACCGATCCCGATGTTTGTACCGTTTATCTTGTTTGTCGTCTGCAACGCTCTAACGCTCGAGTCGTAACGGCGTGCTATTGCGGATAGCGTTTCTCCTGCGACAACGACATGGATTCGTGCCGCTAGTCGCGATTGGGCGGGAATTTGCTCTATGAAATTCGTGACGCCCTCGCTAAGTTGGATTGGGACCAACACGCGAAAGGGTCCGTTTGGGTGGGTAAAGGATCGGAGGTAGCCCGGATTTAGTCGCGCAAAGCTAATTTCAGACCAACCCGTGTCTTGAACCAAACTGATTAAATCGATTGGAGCGCCGAGGTCGATTTCTTCAAACCATGGGGCATTGTCGATCGGATGCAAATTGATAGCGCTTGCGGCGGGATCTCTTACGATTGCAATGGCGGCGAGAATTTTCGGAACGAAGTGCTGCGTTTCAGCAGGTAAGTCGGCGGAGATTGTCCAGAAATCACTGGAATCATGCGCTTGCATTGCACGTCGAACTTTCGCCGGTCCACAATTGTAGGCAGCGAGGGCCAATAACCAATCGCCAGCGAAATTTGCCTGCAAATCGGCCAAGTATTCGAGCGCTGCACGAGTCGACGCAATGATGTCGCGACGTTCGTCATACCAAGGTGTCTCGGTTAAGCCGTAGCGCCGTCCGGTAGCAGGCATGAATTGCCACAGTCCTGCGGCGCCCGCCGGTGAGATCGCGTGGGCTCTGTAGCCGCTCTCGATCAGTGGCAATAGGGCGAGCTCGGCAGGTAGCGCGCGTGCGTTAAGCTGTTCTGCTATGTACCACAAATATGGCTCGGCACGGCGCGATGCACGTTGAAAATGCTTCGGACGCGCAGCGAAAGACTCTATCGCTTTGGAAATGGATGTGTGGTCTGAAGCTGGCAACATGAAAGTTTTTGCGAGTCTCACCCAGGTGTCAGTCGCTGGCGCGTGTCGCACGACGTTATCACGTTCTTCGTCGAGTTTGGGCGGTTCGGCCTCGACCGTCTGCGGCAACGCGACCATAGGTCGAGCGCGTTCGTTTGAGGGCGGTTTATTGATCGTGCGGAAATCGAGCAGGGCGCAGCCGGATAGAAAAATTGCTAATGCCAAAGCCGATAGTGCATGATCGATGGTGCGATGGCTCAGCATAGCCAGTATGGTAACCACGGATGAGCTGCTCATCAAACTTACAGCACAAGACGGGCTAATCGGCGGTCGAACAATGACAGTTGCGATACGCACCCTAGGCAGCTACTTTTCCTCGCATGAGGCGCGCGCATTCATGCGAAATCCGACGTCAAGCTAACCGAGACGGCCAAGTGACCGACCATGCCAACAAGTCGTGAATTTTCAGAAGTTAACATAGCGCAACTTAATCAGGATCTGCGCGATTGGTTTAATCAAGGGGCCGGCGCTGTTCTGCGCGACGCAGAACTCGAGCTCATCGCGACAATTTTACCAAATCTTTTTGGTTATCACATCGTTCAGTTAGGCGGCGTGGTTTCAAACGAATTTCTTGCAACGACGCGTATTTCGCATACGATTGTTGTGGAACCGCAGATTAGCCCGGACGTGACAGTCGCGCTTATTGGAGAATGCGAAGCGTTACCGATCGCCGCGGCTTCTATCGACGTCTTACTTGCGCCGCACGCGTTGGAATTTTCCCGCGACCCGCATACCGTCTTGCGTGAAGCCGAGCGCGTGTTAATTGGCGAAGGATACATCGTTATCGTTGGCTTTAATCCGTGGAGCTTTTGTGGTTTATTTCGCAAACTTGCGCTCTGGCACGGAAAGCCGCCATGGAGCGGACAATTTTTGTCCGCTAACAGAATAAAAGACTGGCTAAAGTTGCTTGGGTTCGAGATTGAATTTCTAAAAAAAATCTCGTTTCGGCCGCCGCTCCGAAGTCGGCGAGTCACTAACCGGTTAGGGTTTTTAGAGCCATTGGGCCGGGCGTGTTGGCCGGCGTTCGGCAATGTTTACGTCGTTGTTGCGAAGAAACGTGTTGCCGCAGTTACGCCGCTTAAAGCCTCTTGGAAGACCCGTAGAAGGCTCGTTGCAGGCGGCGTTGTCGAGCCCTCAATCCGAAGCCACGACAGCTAGTGAAAAAACCACAAAGGAGCGAATGATGCGGCAGATTGTCCTTGATACTGAAACCACAGGACTTGATCCGGAATCGGGGCACCGGATCATCGAGATCGGGTGCGTCGAGATTGAGAGCAGGCGAACCACCGAACGACGCTATCACCAATACATCAATCCCAAACGGGCGATTGATCCGGGGGCCATTGAAGTACACGGCTTAACTACTGAATTTCTATCCGCGAAACCAATCTTCAGCGAGGTACTGGAAGAGTTTCTAGCTTACGCCACAGGAGCCGAGCTAATTATCCATAATGCGCCATTTGATATTGGGTTTCTTAATGCAGAACTTAAGCACTGCGCCTCAGAAGTGGAATCAATAAGCGATCTGTGCAAAGTAACCGACACGTTGACCATGGCACGTAATTTACATCCCGGTCAGCGCAATAGTCTCGACGCCTTGTGCCGGCGATACGAAGTCGATAATACCCATCGCGATCTTCACGGTGCGCTGCTTGACGCGGAATTGCTCGCGGACGTTTATTTGGCGATGACGGGGGGCCAAGTCGATTTGCAGCTCGCTGCGGAATCGAGCGCCAAACCGCGATCCGACATCAGCACAGGCGAGGCTGCACGCAGTTTGGTCGGGATTCCCGTGGTGCAACCAACTATCGATGAACTGGCTGCTCATCAAGCAAATTTAGAGCGGATTGACGCGATTAGTGGGAACCGGTGCGTTTGGTTAAGCGAGGTAGGGACAGGTAATTCGAGCTGATTTTTCCACCCGACCTAACCTGTCATGCGCCGAGCATGGAGTTAATCGTGGTTCGCGCGAGCGCCGGGAACGTTCGAGCCAAGACCGCAAAATCGTGAGACATTTCTGCGTTTGCCCCTCGCGCCCGCGCTCACCTAAAAATTCTTCGGGTTCTTCGAGGGGTCAAGGATACCTTTGTAGATGCACGAAAATCGACGCTAGCGCTTGATTAGCGATCCTTGTCGCCGGGTCAAGACTTGAATCTTCTAGTGCTGTCATTGACAATTGACCCAACGCGGCGCCACACAGCCGCGATATATAACAAGCATAGGGAGAAAATCGATGAACCCATTGGACACCGTAACCGGAACGTTAATCGCGGGGGTCGTGTTAACCGTGATCCTGGTCTTCGTGGCGAAAGCAATTGTAGGTGCCTAGGCAGCGCACCATCGATCTAACGAACAATTCTAATTAATTTTTGAAGACTGGAGGCGCATCATGGAACTTGCATTATTTGACCGTTGGCTACACATTCTTGCCGGTGTGACATGGGTGGGGTTGCTGTATTATTTCAATTTTGTTCAAGCCCAAGCGATGGCTGCGGCTGGCGCCGATGAAGGCGGACCGGGTCCCGCAGCAATAGGCAAATACGTCGCGCCGCGGGCGCTACTATGGTTTCGCTGGTCCGCATTGGTTACTTGGCTAACCGGGGCCTACTACCTGATGGCATGGCCTGCCTATTCGCTGGGCGGCGCGTTTAGCTTGGGATTTGGGGCGGGTAGTTTGCAACTCACTAGCATCGGTATCGGTGCTTGGCTGGGGACAATTATGCTGTTCAATGTGTGGGTTCTGATTTGGCCAAACCAGAAGAAGATCCTCGGAATTGTACCGGCTACGGATGACGAAAAAGCGCGCGCGCGTCGGGTCGCGTTCTTGGCATCGCGCTCTAACGTTGTGATGTCGCTGCCGATGCTGTTTTTTATGCAAGGTGCGGCCCACGGCATACCCATGGGTTAAGGCACGAGCGTCACGTCTAAGCTTCGAGCCCGGCCAAACGGCCGGGCTTTGCATTTTTAGGGTAGAAAACGATGAGTGCTTCTGAAACAAACCCCGTTATGGCGACCTATGCTCGTCAGCCCGTCATGTTTAAACGCGGTGAAGGTGTGTGGTTGTGGGATGTTGAAGGAAAACGGTATTTCGATGCATTGTGCGGTATCGCTGTTTGCGGACTTGGCCACGCCCATCCTCAAGTTACCGAGGCGATTTGCGCCCAGGCCGGCGAGCTTCTGCACACGTCTAATCTTTATCGCATCGATCTGCAGGAAAAACTCGCAGCCCAGCTTGCGAAAGCATCGGGGCTAGATAACGTTTTCTTTTGTAATTCCGGCGCCGAGGCTAACGAAGTCGCGTTGAAGATCGCACGCCGCTACGGCAACGATCGCGGCATCGACTGCCCAACCGTGATTACGATGAATGGTAGTTTTCACGGACGCACAATGGCCACGCTAAGTGCGACCGGAAACCCGAAGGTTCAACAAGGATTTGAACCGCTGGTCGCAGGGTATATCCATACGCCGTACGGGGATGCGAACGCTGTCAGCCAATTAATGGCGGAACGCGACGACATCGTCGCCGTGCTGGTCGAGCCGGTCCAAGGAGAGGGCGGCGTGATCGTGCCGCCGGCGGGTTACCTTGAGGCACTGCGAGAACTCTGCGATCAACATGATGCATTGCTAATGCTCGATGAAGTTCAGTCGGGAATGGGCCGCACTGGAAAATGGTTTGCCTTTCAACACGAAGACGTTCTCCCCGATGTTATGACGCTTGCTAAGTCGCTGGGCAACGGCGTTCCGATTGGCGCTTGTCTGGCCGGTCCGCGTGCGTCACACATCATGCAACCAGGGATGCATGGCTCGACGTTCGGCGGCAATCCTTTAGCTTGTAGAGCGGCGTTAGCCGTGATCTCGGCGATCGAAGCCGATTCACTTGTCGAACGCGCGGCAACGCTGAGTCAGAAGATATTCGCGGATTTCAACAAGGGATTAAAAGATTTGCCGGGTGTGAAAGAAATTCGTGGTAAAGGACTAATGATCGGAATCCAACTTGATCGACCTTGTGGCGAGTTAGTCGCGCGCGGTCTTGAGGCTGGTGTGTTGATTAATGTTGCCGCGGACAGTGTGGTTCGGCTGTTGCCGCCGCTCATAATGTCTGATGACGAGGCGGGCAAAATGGTCTCCACTGTCTGTCGATTGCTTGAGGCGTTTTGTCGCGACAATTAACTGATGAGCGTTAGGCATTTCCTCACGCTTTTTGATCTAAGCCCCACGGAATTGCGGGCGTTAGTTCACAGAGCATCTGAATTAAAACAACTTCGCTCGTCTGGACAGCGGCCACCAATTTTCCCCAATCGAGTTTTAGCGATGATTTTTGACAAATCATCAACGCGCACACGCGTATCGTTCGAAACTGCCATGGCCGAGGGTGGCGGTGCCGCGATATTTCTTTCGCCTCGCGACACTCAACTAGGTAGAGGTGAACCGGTTGAAGATTCGGCGCGTGTCTTGTCGCAGATGTGCGACGCAATTATGGTACGCACATTTTCGCACGAGGTGATTGAAACGTTTGCCGCGCATTCCGTTGTACCGGTACTTAACGGACTAAGTGATAGCTACCACCCCCTGCAACTACTCGCTGACATGCAAACCTACTTCGAACACCGTGGCGATATTAAACAGCGCAAGGTTGCCTGGGTAGGCGATGGGAATAACATGTGCAATTCCTATATTAATGCGGCAATTCAACTCGATTTTTCATTATCAATAGCAACCCCGGCAGGGTACGAACCTAGCGGCCTATCGAACGTCCCCGAAAATGCGCAAATATCGCACTCAGATGATCCGATTGGTGCGGTTCGCGATGCTGCGCTCGTGGTTACCGATGTTTGGGCGAGTATGGGGCAAGAGTCGGAATCTGAGCAGCGAAACGAGAAATTTCGCGGCTTTCAAGTCAACAGTGACTTACTACGCCATGCCTCCTCCGATGTATTATTCATGCACTGCCTTCCCGCCCACCGCGGCGAGGAAGTGTCTGCCGACGTTATAGATCATCCCAACAGCGTGGTTTGGGACGAAGCAGGAAATCGGTTACACGCGCAAAAAGCGTTACTGGAATTATTAATTGGCGAGATCGTAAGTTGACTGCAGCCACCTCCCGAGAGCCACCTAAAGATTGATGATAGCCAACTCACGCGGAATCGGAATGACCTCCCAACGAGCACGCGATCGCCTCGTTAAGCAAATACGAGAGATGGGCGTGACGTCGGATCGAGTATTGAACTTGATTCAAAGTACACCGCGGCATCTATTTGTAGACGAAGCCTTGGCTAGCAGAGCGTATGAAAATAACGCTCTACCGATCGGCTTCGGTCAAACGATTTCGCAACCTTACATTGTCGCGGCTATGAGCGAAGCAATTCTTGGGAATACAGAGCTCAATAGTGTCCTCGAAATCGGCGCCGGTTGCGGATATCAAAGTATGATTTTATCGAAGCTAGCGAAAACGGTTTACAGCGTGGAGCGGATTGGCGCACTCGTCGATAAACTACGCATCCGATTGCACGAGCTTCGCGTTAACAATGTCCGTGTGCGTCACGGAGACGGCGCGCACGGGTGGGAAAGGAACGCGCCATTCGATGCCATTTTAGTCGCTGCCGCTGGGTACGATATTCCACCTGCGCTTATTGAGCAGTTGGCACCGGGCGGTCGTTTAGTCATCCCAGTCGGCCAGCCGGGGAATCAAGAGCTAAAGTTAGTCACGAGACTACATAGTGGCACAGAGGAACAAACCCTCGGCCTCGTAAGTTTCGTGCCGATGGTGAATGGCACGAGCTAGCCAGGTTCGTTCATGCCGAATTTTTCTGATCTTCGTTTAGTTTGTCGGAGCACTCCTTCGAGCCGGGCAATATGAGACATTGAGTCTCACCAGTTTTGCGCGGGGCATTATTGACGACCGAACGGTGAAAACAAGAATTCATAGGATAGTGGTTGAGACGCAAATGCTAAAATATGCGAATTGATACGGGGATCCGCCTCGCGCTATCTGTTGTGGTGATTCTCGAGCTGTGCGGCTGCGCGCACAATGCCCAAGCCCCCATTTCACAAAAATCGGCCGCTCGGCGCGATCCTGTGACCATTCATCGCTCGGACGTTGAGCAATTACGTCAACGCGGCACTGTACCGACAAGTTACATTGTCAGGCGGGGCGATACACTTTACTCGATTGCATGGAAGTTTGGGCTCGATTTTCGCAATGTTTCGAAGTGGAATGCTGTGGCTAACCCGAACTTAATTTACATCGGTCAAAAATTGAATTTGGCCGCACCGATAAAATCACCTCCGCCGAAGCAGCCGAAACGCAAGCAACTGAAGCGCAAGCAAGCGCGCGCTAAACCTCCCGTGGTAAAGAAAACGTACCCCGCTGTCGCTAAAACTGTTCAACCTAAAGCAGTTGCATGGTCGTGGCCGGCGGCTGGGAAAGTGCAACCGGCGTCTTCCGCACTTGGTACGAAGGGGATCGAAATTTTAGGTTCAGCGGGGCAGCCGGTCAAAGCGGCTGGAGGTGGGATAGTGGTCTATAGCGGGAGTGGACTCCGAGGATACGGACAGCTTATTATCGTTAAGCATAACGAACAATTTCTCAGCGCTTATGCGCACAACGCCCGTCTCGTTGTGAGCGAAGGTGAGGCAGTAAAGCAAGGACAGAAGATTGCCGAAATGGGTAATACCGACGCGAAGCGGGTGATGTTACATTTTGAAATTCGCCGTGACGGGAAAGCAGTTGAACCTCTAAAATTTCTACCAAAACGTTAAGGCATGTAATGGTTGGTTCAGGCGATAAATCAAAGGGAAAAGGCGGGCCAGCCGCAGGTAGCGATCCTGACTCAACGACAGGTGATACTGAGCTTGGCGAGAGCCTCGACGAAGAAATGGAAAATGAACAGACGACAGCCGACGTGTCGACCGAGTCGACAGACAGTAAAGCAAAGCCGGCCAAGTCACGCGAATTATCCCTAGGCGAGCTTGATGCGACACGCATCTACTTGAGCGAAATCGGATTCTCGTCGTTGCTCACTGCCGAAGAGGAAGTTTATTACGCGCGCCTCTCCTTGAAAGGCGACGAG
>CAWLAW010000101.1:0-8066 GCA_963854885.1 Gammaproteobacteria bacterium
GTCCCACGAATTAATCTACGCGTAGAAAACGCCACCCCAGACGTTGTCGAACTGCTGCGCGAATCCTCGCGCGTTCTTTAGTCCGCGCTCGGTCGACCGACCATCGTTGTATAGGTATCCGCGCATTAAAAATTGCAGCGTCGGCTCTGCATACTCCAGCACTTTAGCGCGCCCCCAACCACCGATTTTATCGTTGTATCCGCGTTCTAGCTGGCCGCGTATACGCTTGCGAATATCCACCAGCGGGCCTTCGTTTGGAGATTGCGGCGCGACGTAGGGTTCGCGCTGATCGTCGGTTAGCTCCCCGGCTGCGTGGCGAGCAACCAGGTCTTCCAGAATGGGCATAAATTTCTTCGGCCCGCGGCTGCCGCGAAGCGCGGTAACCTGTGTACCGTCGGGTCGCATGAAAGCCGTTGCCGGCCATGCCCAATCAGAGTAGCGCTCGCCTAAATCCGGTCGCGCCTCGCTATCGACTTGAATGTTTATGAATTTATCGTTGAGTAAGGTAATAACTGTGGGATTGGTGAACGTGTTGTTCTCCATGTATCGGCATGCGGTACATCCTTCATGACCAACGTTAACCATGATTAATTTATTCTCATCTCGCGCGGTCTTAAACGCCTCGGGTTGCCAGTCGTACCAATCTATTGACGGCTGGGCTTCGACATTGAAGCTAAACAATCCGAGCAACAGTACGTATCTGGCCAAATTAATTATTCTCATCTTAGTTCCCCAGGACGCGGAAGTGTTGTTGGGTCCGTCGCACAGGTCAGTCAAGTAGCGACGACGATGGCGGCAAGTGCGGGGACGGTGTCTAGAACACTAGACCCGTTCGAACACCGGATCGTTCCAACTCGGGACCTCGCCGGGCCGGCATCGAGGTCTTTTTCCAAGAAGTTGATTCGATGTGAGCGTAAATGCTCGGTCTAAATTGCGGATTATCCCGCGTGAAACACCTGCCAACTAAATTCGATGCCGAGACCGGTGATTTTTTCCTTCGCCTCGGTAAGAAACTCAACCCCCGCACGCGGAGGTTGCGCGCGTAGTGCGACCAGGATTTTGGGTTCGCTGCCTTTCCCAGCAGGATAAGACGCATCGATTTCCCCGGAGCGAACAAAATGAACGTAGGTATTGAGTTTCGCTTTAAGCATTTCGACGTGACTTTCGGGCTCGTCCCAATCAAGGTCATCTGCTACGGTTAGCACGCAGTACCCATCCGGCGCTAGGCCAATAAAATCAATTTTTTCTGGATCTGATAACGCCATAAAGAATATTTTTAACGTTTTAGCGGACGACTGGCAATTCGTTGTGGTGCTCATTCTAACGCTTGCTCAATATCTTCGCCCGAGGCAGATTATTCAACCAATAATGCTGCACCGCAAACCTTAAACGTGAGCTGCTCCGTTTATCGGGGTATTATTCGCGGCAGAACGACTACGATATTTTTCATTTTCGCGACTAAGAGGAATTCACAATGCATGTAGGAATGGCGGCAATTTTTCAAAATCCGGGTAACGAGTCAGGGGTGAGCGATCATTCTGTCTATCAAGATGATTTGGCGCTGAGTTTAATGGCCGAGGATCTCGGCTATGAGTCGGTCTGGGGGGTCGAGCACCATTTCACCGATTACACCATGACCCCGGACGTCACCCAATTTCTTTCTTATGTTGGCGGGCGTTGTCAAAAGGTCAAACTCGGCACCATGGTTGTTGTACTGCCGTGGAACGATCCAATCCGCGTCGCAGAAAAAATATCCATGCTCGATGCGTTGACAGACGGGCGCGCGATATTCGGGATTGGGCGCGGCCTTGGCCGCGTTGAATTCGAAGGCTTTCGTGTCGATATGAATGAATCTCGCGAGCGATTCGTCGAAAGTGCCGAAATGGTTCTCGAAGGTTTAGAAAGAGGCTACTGCGAGTACGACGGCAAATTTATTAAGCAACCAAAAGCGAGGATTCGGCCTGAGCCTTACCGTTCATTTCGTAATCGCACTTACGCGGCGGCAATTTCCCCCGAATCATCGCGGATCATGGCGCGCCTGGGGATCGGAATTTTAGTCATTCCGCAAAAGGAGTGGGCGGAGCACGCGGCCGAACTCGCTGAATACAATAAAATTTTCCGCGAGATGCACGGGGTAGCTGCGCCGCGGCCGTACATTGGCGGTTGGGTCGCGTGTGATAAAGATGCTGGAAAAGCTGAAGATATGGCGCGAACGTATATTTCTGGCTATTGGGAATCGGTGGTCAAGCATTACGAGATGTTTGGCGATCATTTCCAAAACACCAAGGGATACGAGTACTACAAGCGCTTACCGGAGGCGATAAAGGAAGTTGGCATCGACGGCATGGCAGAGTTCTTCATGAGCTTGCAGGTTTGGGGTACACCGGAGATGTGTTATGAGAAAATAAAAGACATCCACGAAAAAACCGATTGCTGCGGATTTACTGGGGTGTTCAGTTATGCCGGAATGCCGCATGCGATGGCACGCGGCAACATGGAACTTTTTGCGCGCGAAGTGATGCCGCAATTACGCACCTTGGGGCACAGCCCCTTGTTTGATCTGGAAGAAGATGGCGTACCAGCGTTTGCCGCTGCCGGCGCATAGTTGATGACATTTTGGCGTGGCTGGGAAATATCAAATCTCCCGGTCACGCCAAACCTATCGTGCATCGAACGTTTTAATCCCTAGCTGGCGATAAGCGCCGCTAGCTATGTAGCAACTTGATCGCGTTGCTCAAAGAAGCAACCTAAGGCGAGATACAACGAATAGGCGTCTTCGCTGCCGGCCAATTCACGAATCGAATGCATGGCGAATGTCGGCACGCCAACGTCAACTGTTTGTACTCCTAGCACTGTCGCTGTCAACGGTCCGATTGTTGAACCACAACGAACATCCGCACGCGAGACAAAGCTCTGCGCCGTCACGTCTGCTCGCCGACACGCTTGCTTGAAGATGCTTACCGTATTGCTGTTAGAGGCGTATGCCTGATTGCTGTTTACTTTGATCGCTGGGCCGGCATTCAACGTCGGGAGATGCTGGCTGTCATGGCGATCAGAGAAATTCGGGTGGACGCCGTGTGCGTTGTCGGTCGAGACAAGCGTCGAGTTCCCGATGGTCCGCGAATACGCCTCATTTGTCTTTGCCAATCGTTCGATGACACTTTTGAGTAAGGTGCCCGATGCGCCGACGACAGAATTACTGCCGACTTCTTCGTGGTCATTGCAAACAATCAACCGATTGAGTTCGCTTTTCGTGTCGATGAGCGTTCTCACGCCAACAAAGCAGCTCAACAAGTTATCGAGTCGTGCGCTAGCAATAAATTCGTTGCGTAAACCGACATAACCCGCTTTTTCGCAGGGGTATAAACTTAGATCGGTCGATACAACTTCGGCGTCTAGAAGGGGTTCGTCGTCACACGTCAGTTGCTTGAGAATTTCCCCATCGAGATCGAATGGCTCGCTATCGAGTGCAACAATTGCAGGTAAATAAGTTTGTGCGTTTATCGAGCGCTGTTCGTTGGCTTGCCGATCAAGGTGAATCGCGAGGCTCGGGATAATCGCAACTGCGCGCTGAAAATCTACGAGTCTTTCGATTAGTTCGCCGTTTCCTCGGCGTAAAGTGACGCGCCCTGCGAGCGATAAATCTCGATCAAACCACGGGTTCAGTAGTACACCGCCGTACACTTCAACGCCCAACTGCCAATATCCATTCGCTTTGAACGCGGCATTCGGTTTCAGTTTTAAACAGGGGCTATCCGTGTGGCTACCGATCATTTGCAAGCCCTGTTCAACGACGGAATTAGCGCCAAGCGAAAAGGCGACAAGAGAGGAGCCGCCACGTACGACAAAGTAGTTGCAGGGCTGACTAAGCGCCCAGCTTTCAGTTTCACGCAATTCTACAAAGCCCGCGGCGGTTAAGCGGCCGCGTAAATTCGCCACAGCATGGAACGGCGTTGGAGAATCATCGAGGAATCGCAATAAGTCGTCGTTAAAGGTTTCCGTAGTCATAATGTAGTCATTTCGTCTATAAATCTTTAGCGCGCCCTGGGTTAACGGGGCGGGGGACGACGACCAGATCAGCACTTAGCCATTCGTAGCCAAACTTGCCGCCGCGGGTTGTTACGATTAATTGATCGCTTTGCGCGTTAACCTGATCGAATAATACCGTGTCGACGACTAAATCCTCGTGAGTCTTCGCGGCGCGTCAACTATCTACTCTGACTCGATGAGTCGTGTTTCCTCGGTTGGTTCGTGACCAATTTTTCCGAACGAGCGTATAATAGGCGTTTGCGCGGCTAACGTCTGCGTAACGATTCGCGCATATCGTCAATCCATCACCCAACATGCCGCAAGCAATGAGGCTCAACGAGCCACTAATACAGATATGCAAGTGCGAACTCGAATTCCCGCGCAAGGCGAAAATTATTAATAACAGCGTAGCGATAAACGCTGCGCATGCATATACCAAACTGTGTAGAAAAACTGCCGAAGCATCGAGCGGGCGGTAGTGTTCGAAACCCCAATAAATCGTTCCGCCACCGAGCGTCAGAAAACTCCCGCAACACGCGTAAATTACGGAAATATTTGCGCGTCTTAGAGTTGGAAAGGAAAGTGCGGCCGAATTGCGGCTCGGCGCTGTCGACAAAATAATTTTCGTCGAATGCGCGGTCGTTTGTTTGCACCTCGGCAACAATGCCCAAATGCTTAAACAAGCGGTCGGCCCACGTTTCACGCCTGACCGCTAGGTGCCCCGCGTTTGGATATTCGAACCACAAAGATAACGGCGGCTTTTTCCCGCGACCCAACGGCCAGACCTGATAGTGGATTTCGATGGAGTCTTCAATTTTCGACGCCGTTTGACCCGTTTCTTCAACCGGTAAGCCGAAGCGCGTCATGAAATCGTCCAGTCGCTTGGGCTGGCGTCGCGACACGATGATCGCAAAATAAACAATTGCCGCAGCAGCACAAATACGAAAAAGCACGAGGAGAATTAGAAGTAGGTTGAGAGAGGCGCTGCCATTTATTCACACATTTGATAATCCGCCCTGGGGACATGGCACCGCGGCGGATACTTACCCGACTTCGCGCGCAGCGCATTTGTCCATTTGTCGGCTTCACCTGTGGCGAGATGCCGCCAGCGTTGTTAATCTTGATCTCGTGTAGCCGCGAGCGTACGAACAATATCAGGCGTGAAAGTTTTAAGGTAAGGCAAGCTCATAGGTCAGTTCTTAAGCGCACGGCCGGCGCTGTGTTGTTTGCCTGAGCGACTGTAGTTCTCAAGTCATTAGAGGAAATCATGAATACTCAAGCACAGAACGGATCTAGAATGCTAATTGCAACTAAAAGTACGCAGCGCGAGTGCGACGAAACTGAAATTTATACGACCTGTCTTTCGTTGGCGGGGGCGCGAATCGTCGAATTAGGCTGCGGCGCTGCGCAACACACGCTGTCTATTGCCGCAATGGATCCCAGCATCGAAATTACGGCTTATGAGATCGACGAGATCCAACACCAGAAGAACCTGCAATCGAATCAACCAAACAATGTCTCGTTTAAACTTGCCGGCGCCCAGTCAATTCCGGAACCGGAGCAAAGTTTCGATATCGTGATGATGTTTAAGTCACTGCATCATGTTCCGTTGGAGGATCTTGAGGCGTCGTTTACAGAAATTCATCGGGTCCTCAAACCGGGCGGCTTCGCCTACATTTCGGAACCAGTTTTTGCCGGTGAATTCAATGAAATTTTACGGCTGTTTCATGACGAAGAGAGCGTACGCGAAGCGGCATTTAGCGCGTTAGTTGCTGCCGTGGAGGCTGGTTTGTTCGAAAACGCAGACGAAATATTTTTCAACGCGCCGGTTAAATTCAACGATTTCGCGGATTTCGAGAACAAGATAATCAAGGCGACCCATTCCGATCATCAGCTTGATACACACACGGCGAGGCTGGTCAAGCAGCGAATCGAGCAATATGTTGACGCAGCGGGAATTCGGTTCAGCGCGCCAATGCGCGTAAATCTGCTACGCAAACTGGGCTAGTTGGGATCACTCGACGATTTCAGAAATAACGATCTCGATTAGACCCGACTTTCCGACGACAACAGGCGGACTCACGCCTTGTAAATCACCAGTCACGGCCGTTGGGGTGCCGGATTTAGAGATCCTTGCGGTGACCGCGACCGTTTGTCCAGGTTGCAATTTGAACATCGGTGCCATTGCCATGCTTTCATCGAGCACTACGGTGTAAGGAAGCGCGCCAGCTCCGGTTCTGGACACCGCTAGCGGCGGGCCGCCGGACCCTGGCGTTCTGGCAAACACAAACAAGGTATCGGTGGGAACGATTTTGCTGCTCAGCGCGGGATCTAACCGCACCGTGACGTTAATAGCGGATGCCGGCGTCGATGGGTTTTGCAGTTCCGTCAATTCGCCGCCGAGCTCGATAATTGCCTTATCGAGTTCGTCGGTCGGCGCGCCGCTTTGCGCATGTAATGACCGGGCCCGTGTGAGGTAGTCTAGTGCTTGGTCGCGTTCGCCAATTTCTACAGCGGCAAGCCCGGACAACCATAGTGCTGTGACATTGTCTGGTTCTAATTCGAGACAGCGAGCAATAAGATCTCGGACTTTCTCGGTAAAGCCCCCCCCGTTTGCCATTGCCAGCGCGTCTGCGTAGAGCAGCAGCACTCGAGGGACATCACCGACGAGTTCGTGGGTTTTGCCTAACGCTGATGCTGCGTCAGCGTAGCGACCTACGGCTAGGTACGATCGGCCAAGTAGTAGCCAACCCTCGGCACTGTCGGGATCATCTACCAGACGTTGCTCCAGGCTAGCGAGCATCGCGTCAATGTTTTCTGCATTCGGTTCGACGTGCTCGGCAGTAACGGATTTTGTGCCGGTCGCGACGTTGGGCTGACCCAGCTGAAAATAGGTGGTGAAAGTCATTAGCGGGACGCACACCGCGACGACGACGGCGGTTAACCAGGTTGGCGCATTAATAGTGGGTTTGTCGCCAATATTTGACCCACTCGTTTCTTCAAGTAGCGCCCGGTCGATTTCGTCTTGCGCGATAGACGCATCTTGTGCGGAAATTGTTTCATCTTCGAGATCGCGACCCAGTTCGCGGACTCTCGAGCCATGCAGTTCTCGAGTACTGAGTGTTTCATCTCGATTGGGATCGGGCCGGCGCGACGTGCCCAATAGCACGGCGAGGGTCACGGCTACGAGTAGGCCGGAAATAATCCAAAACAAGTGCATAATTTTCGCGCGTTACTCTAGTGGTTGTCTGGTTCGACGAGTTTTCGAACGCGCTGTCGCTCTTCGTCAGTTAACGGCGCTTTGGCTGCACGCCGTTTTTTCGCCGCCATCACAACAATCGAGAATGCGACGAATAACAATAAGCTCGGACCAAACCACAGTAACCACGTGGTTGGCTTCATCGGAGGTTTATACAAGATGAAATCGCCGTAGCGCTCGACCATGAATTGCACAATGGCATCATTTCCTTTCCCGGCAACGATCATTTTGTAAACTTCGGAGCGCAGATCCTGGGCTAGCTCGGCGTGCGAATCAGACAGCGATTGATTCTGGCAGACCAGACAGCGTAACTCTTCGAGCAACTTTTCGTAGCGTTGCTTATCAATCGGCGAGTCGAATGAAACCGGCGTATCGGCAGCGTGGATGGTAAACGTTAGCAACGCGAATACTAAGACGTAGAAAATCGAATAATTCACGGTCGGCTCGCTAATTCATTTAACATCGGTAGGACAACTTGATCGAGTTCTTCGCGCGTGAGCGGGCCAACTTGTTTGTGCCGAATGATTCCTTTTCTATCGATGACGAATGTTTCTGGAACGCCATATACGCCAAGATCTATCCCTAAGCTCCCGTCAATATCGTAGACAATTTGCGCATATGGATCGCCGTGGCGTTGCAGCCAGGCCAGAGCATCGGTGCGGGCATCTTTATAATTTAGTCCGATAATGTCGATGCGACCGCTTTTCGCGAGGTCGAGTAGCAGCGGATGCTCTACTCGACACGCAACGCACCACGATGCCCAGACATTAAGTAAACG
>CAWLAW010000102.1:0-8040 GCA_963854885.1 Gammaproteobacteria bacterium
GGACGCGGCCGAGCAGCTTGTTCGGATCGCCCCCGACGTTATTCTAGTTTCCTGTATTGGGCGAAAACTACCCAAGGACATCGTTTCGATTCCGCGATACGGTTGCTTCAATCTGCACCCGTCGTTGCTTCCAAGGTTTCGCGGACCAGCGCCCGTGTTCTGGCAGTTTCGTGCCGGTGTGGAGTCGTTTGGCATCACCGTGCATTGTGTATCCGAGGAGTTCGATACGGGCGATATCGTCGCGCAATCGCGCGTCACTATGCCCGACGGTGTCAATGGACGGGAGGCCGATGGTTTGTTTGCAGAAGCCGGGAGCCAATTGATTGAAGCGACACTGCGTTCGATTGAGTGTGGCTCTTTGCGTCGCTGCGCTCAGTCGCCAAGTGACGCCACATATCAGGGGTTGCCTGTGCCCGACGACTACGCGGTCAGCACCCGCTGGAGCGCGCGGCGCATGTACAACTTCATTTGTGCAACGCGTTTGCCGGGGATCGTATTTCCGTGCAAAGTCGGCGGCCGGATCTATCGGCTGACTGCAGCGAAGTCCTATCGCGACAGCGACGTTGTCCGGATAGCCGTCGAGGGCAGAAGAGTCATTTCGATAAACTGCAGCCGCGGGGTTGTCGAGGCGATTTATGCCGCAGGAACTAATTAGTCGCTGATACCGGGGCGCATCACGAGGCACTACGGCGCGATCTTTTTGTATCACATTGACATATTTGCTGCGACAATTAGAGAAATTTAGTTGACGCCATAAAACCGGTTTGGATGGGAATTTGCCATGGCGAGAACAGTACATTGCGTTGTCTTGAAAGAAGATGCCGAAGGCTTGGACAAAACACCGCATCCTGGTGAGCTGGGTCAGCGCATCTTCGAAAACGTGTCCAAGGAGGGTTGGAAACAGTGGCTCGAACGGCTCACCTCGATCATCAATGAGAACGGCCTCACCACGGCCGACGTCCAGCATATCGAATTGATCGAAAAGCACATGCGCGGATTTTTTTTCGCAGAAGGTGACTACGGCCAATTACCGGCTGGCTATCAGGCGGGCGGCGGGAGCAAGAAATAAAACTGCAGCGCTACCAGCGACAGTTCAATGGCGGAATTTATTCGGCGACCAGCTTTATAATCGGTGCGATCACGAAGTTCAACTGTGAGTGCGCTTGATGAAGCGCACTCACCACCTCGTCGGGGGACTGGCCTCGTGCAAATATATATCCAGGGTATTGGTTGCCCTCCGGCAGTGGCACCAATTCGTGACCCGATCGAACCAGGATATCGACGCTTACCACATTCGCGACACCTTGCGCATCGCGTAGGCCCTCGACACGCCGCAGGATCCCGCGCTCCTTGATGGGGATCATCATCACCCCGCGCGCTTCGTCGAGAGTGCTTGGCGTTTGCGGTTTGCCGATGGCAAGCGAGATCGCAAACTCCTCAAGATTGAATTCCTCGCCCATGTCCAGACTGCGAGAGCAGTCTCCGCCGATCGTGCGGCTGGCAACTTCCAGTATCCAGGCGTCGCGCTCATCGATCCGCAATTCGGCGTGTATCGGCCCGGTACGCAAACCGTAGGCTCGACAGGCCTGGGCAACGCGTTGCACGATGCAAGATTGGGTCGACTGGCTCAAGCGCGAGGGCGTTACGTAAATGGTCTCTTCGAAAAAGGGTCCACACAGCGGGTCCGGTTTATCAAACAGCGCCAGCGTTTTCAGTTCACCGTTGTGTAGGTATCCCTCTAATGCGACTTCGACCCCATCGATATACGCTTCGACGAGTACGTGTGTGCGTTCGAAATCGTCATTTGATCCCGCGATGATGTTGCCGATACGATTGCACGCAGTGACAAATTCGGCGAAGTCGTTGGCGCGAATAACCCCGCGACTTGCGGAGAGATTCAGGGGCTTGACGACGCACGGCCAGGTCAGCCCCGAGACCTGATCTTCGAGCGCGCGGTTAAGATCGACGAGCCGATGGATGGGTACCGCACACCCCGATTTCGTCAGGTGAGCGCGAGCCAGATCTTTACGCCGCGTCAGCCGTGCGGCCGCCGGCGGATTATGCGGCAACGCGAGCGCATCCGCTGCAAGGGCCGCGAGTTCCACCGTTGTGTCGTCGCAGCCGAGGACACCGGCAAACGGTGCCCCTCGGGCAACTTCCAGTATGCTTGTGAGTGCGCTATCGGGATCGTCCAGGTCTACGTGCAAGCCCTGGTGAATTTCGGAAATCAGTGAGTGTTCGCCGCGGGACGCGACCAGTACTTCCAGTCCCATGCGTCGAGCCGCATTGAGGTATGGGGCAATTCGATAACTGCCCGGCTGCCCAATCAGTAGTAGTCGTTCTTTAGTACTTATTGCCGCCAGCGCCGCCGCAGCCGCCGCAGGTGCCGCTGCCGCCTGTGGCGGCAAAGGCATTCTTGAAAACAAAGCTTTCATTTAGGCCTTCGGTTTGATAATCGATTTCGACGCCCTCCAAAAAACCCAGCGCGACCGGATCAACGTACATTTTCATGCCACCTAATTCGAGCACGCAATCGTATTGATTCGGCTTTTCCACTAAGGTCATAGCATAGCTCATACCGCTGCAACCCTCACCGGACACGTAGATCCGGATCCCGTCGACACCCTCTTCGTCGTCGAGCACCGAGGATAGGTGCGCGGCTGCGGCCGGCGAAATTTTGATTTCGTCGCTCAAACAGGTATTGAATAAGTTCTCTGCCATTTCGACCTCCACAATGCTGTCGTCCGCGAATCCGGCCATTTTACCACCTTTCAGCCGGCCGCGGTTAATTCGGGAGACCAATGTGGAGCACTATAGACGTGTGCGGTACGAATTATTAATCGAGCCGCGACCGGCAATTGATATAAGTCTCGACAGCAGGATTTCAATTGGTAGCTGTCGAGGCATTGAGTCTTTCGCATTGGGTTCGCGGGTTGCTGTCGTGGTACAGCCCCTGCAAGTCCGCGATGCGCGCGATTGCGATTGAGTATCACGAGCTGATGTTTGACGAGTAGCGATTCGGCGCCGACGGAACGCGGGCCGCCCGGTCCGAACAAGCGGGCGATTGTGACGGCAAGGTGGATGAAAAGAATAATGGGATCACGCATCGCCAGATCATCGTAGCGAATCTAGCAGTGATAACAAACTCTGGCTTTTGCTGGATTTTGACTCAACATTGGAATTCGCGCCCCACAGTCCCAAGGGTTTGCGACCATATACGCGGTGCGAGCACAGATGGGCGAAGATGCAATGAACTTCTTCACTATCTTGTCCGCCTATCTGGTCGTCGCCTATTTTGTTGGGGCAAAACTCTCAAAGTTCCAGGGCTGGGCGATTTCGTTCCTGTATTGTATTTACGGAATTGGGCCCATCGTTGCGACCTATATCTCGGTGGCAGATTTGTGGAGCTTGTCGAATCACGCACCGCATCCGGCGACGACATATTTTTGGATGTTACCCGGGGCTAGGGTGGCAGCTTGGTTTGTTAGTTTGGGGTTCATGATCAATGCACGACGAAACCCTAGGGCGTAAATACGAATGGCTGACTACTGCCCGAGGCACAGAACACCTATTAAGAGCCCCGATTTCAACCGCTTTGAAATTCCCTGAAAGACGATAAGCAGAATTTTCTTAGGTTATTTTCTCACCGATGCCCAAAGTTGACCGTTCGCCTCGATCACCGCAAATACGGCGTGCGTCTGATTTCGAGCGATAAACGCGGTTCGAGAGAATGAGGCGTGCGATCACTATCTGACCACACTAGCGACTGCTGTATCGACAAACAGGAGCGCGGTGAGAAAGCGGTCACAGCCTGTGCCCGGGCGTTACGGGATATGAAGGGATCGAAAAAAAGCTATAACGTTTGCAATTTTCCGCCATATCACGCATCATGCCTGCGCGACTCACGTTTTGGCTTACCTCTTCGCTGCTTGCCGGTTCCTCCGGTCCCCGTTTCAAAGGCTACCCACTACGATCCAGTTGTTCGTTTACGCGCCCGATTTGCGCGCGGTTTGTCATGGAGGCCTAAATATGGCTATCGGAACAGTTAAATTTTTCAACCCTGCGAAGGGCTTTGGATTCATCGCGCCGGAAAGTGGCGACACTGATGTATTCGTTCATGTTAGCGCGGTCGAACGCGGCGGCATGACGACTCTGAGCGAAGGCCAGAAAATCAGCTACGACGTCGTCACCGAACGCGGCAAGCCAGCGGCTGACAATATCAAAGCAGCCTGAAGCCGGCTGCGGCACCGTCATGGTGCCGCGTCAGCTTTAAAAAGGCGGTCCTGTGGACCGCCTTTTTTTGTGCCCGGGTTTTCCAGGTTCACCAGCGCGATCGCGTTGTCTGTTTTCTAAGCGGCCACGGGTCGCCGCCCTAATTTGCGATAGGTTTATTGTGTCGAATTTGCCGACCGACAATTGCTAGTTGGCCATTCGCGTTCGCTGCGGTCGTTTTGATAAACGGCTGCTTATTGAAGGATATCCGAGCCAATCGCACACATACCCTGAATATTGCGCTGCCCACGTACAAATGAATCGCCCACACGATCGCAACTGCGCGTTGCGCGTTTAATCAATTGTTGCCTACCAGTACTTGATTGTAACGACTCAATATAGGCCTCTCATAGTGTCAATAGCCCCTAAATGTTAGGGTATGTAGACCGATTCCCAGTGAATTTCGGCTAAGCGGCGCGGCAGCGTCGTCTTATCGATATTCAGACAAGATTAGCGCCAATGCCTTATTTGCGAATGCGTGGAGACGAACGATGAACTCTCAGAAAAACGTCACGTGGCACTATCGTACAGACATGGAGCGAGCGATCATCTTCGGCCTCGCACTCGTAACGAGTACGCTCAGTTTTGCAGCCGCGGCCGAGGACCAGAGTTATCAAGCGCTAAGAAATTGGATCGAAGACGACCGTTCAGGCGTTCAAATCACACCGGGAAGACACCTTAGCGCGCAAGACCGCAGCGAATTTATCGAACCGCTAGTCCCGCAATCTGCGTGGGAATACTACATATTCGACGACATGGATATGGAGGTCGCTGCCACCGGTGACTACCCCGCACCCGATCACTGGGATGCCGATGGTCAGACGGATTATCGACTCGATGAGCGTGGCGTACTCATTGGTTTTACTGGCGGCGGATTTCCGTTTCCGGAAATAACTCCCGACGATCCACAAGCCGCTGAAAAAGTTATCTGGAACATGCTGTGGCGACCCGGGCAGGGCGACTTCAACATGCCCATGGTTACGTGGTTGCGCGGTGAGAATGGGCGCCTCGATCGCGAGCTCGAATTTGTTGCTGTGAACTCTACGTACTCGCGTGGCGATCATTGCTTGGTGCCAGGGTACGAAGAAGTAAAATCAAAACGGATTATGGAATTCCGGTCACCACGAGACATGGCCGGCGCGAAAGACATGTCCATTACCTATGTCGATCACGATCGGGAAAATTCTGGCTGGTTGTACATGCCTGCACAACGAAAACCACGGCGTACGCTGGCGTCCGAGCGCACCAGTGAACTCATGGGGATGGACATGATCCGCGAGGACATGAACGGATTCGGCGGCAAGGTTTTTGAGAACGAGTGGACCTACCTAGGCAAGAAAGCCGTCCTGGCGACGATAAACGTTAAGGACAACCCTGAAATTGGTGGGCCGCACTTATGGGTTCCGCATAAAGCCCGATGGGAAATTCGCGACACTCACGTGGTTCTAGTGGAACCCAAGGATCCGAATCATCCCTATAGTGCACGGATTATATTTATTGATGCCGAAACGTATTGGACGCAGTGGATGTTTGCGTTCGATCGAGAAGACGACCAATTGTTACGCATGAATCAGCACTATCTAAAATACTCCGAAAGTTACGCAACCGAGACGCCGCAACAGGCGCCGTATATGGAGCAGGATTTCTCTAAAAATGTCGGTCACCAGGTGTTTCTACATCTTGGGGAGACGGATATCAATGCGAAGAAACCGCACGCGACAATCACGCATTGCTACGTAACGAAACTGGAATTTGCATCAAAGCGAGCACGGCAGTTTTACTCACTACGTAATATGGTGAGTGGTCGCCGCTAGTTTTACGACCACCGCTGTTAACTATCGCGCCGATTCAGTTTCTCGGCGCGCGCGTCCCATCTCAACACGATTTGCACTTCTTCGTCTAGAAATCCGATCACAAAATGGCTTTTCCTGGTCGACAATTCGGTCGGCTCATAAAGCTCAATTCACTCTTTAAACTCCGCGGGGATGTCTTGAAACTCAGGATGGTTGTGCCTGATTGTCATTTTAGACGATCGGTAACTTACCGCTTAGCGCTGCGAACCTTCGGATAAATTCTCAGCTTTATCGTTGATCGCCGCGTCCCCCAGGAAAGCGAAAATCTTATATTTAATCTAAATTATCATGATTAATGCATAAACTGTTAATAAATAAGAATTAATGATATATTTTCTCTATCTAGAATAATTTTAGATAGCTATGCCTTATTCGTCATTCGTTGCGGTGAGATTGTTGACTGCAGTGTCGGCGTCCGGAGCCGCGAAATTAGCAGGGGTCCCCTTGTGGCAAGCGGATGCCAAGACCTCGGTTCGTTTCGAGCTGCGGGAACCGCTCGCCGACCAACTTTCGAGGTTGGCAACGCGCTCGCGATTAGTCGTGGATTCCGGTCAGATCCTGTTGTGGAAATTGGCTAAGGCGTAGCGTCGGAATCGAAACCAATTGAAAGAAGTCCTCTGGACCGTTCGGGTCCGGCTTCTACAAAGGACATAAAATAATGACAACGTTTAAGCCGATAATTCCTGTCTGGTTAGTCGTCCTGGGGTTTGCACTTTATCCCGCGATATCGTTCGCGATTGTTGACGTCGCAGAGAACGTCGAACTTGAAGGTTTCGTTAAAGCGCAGAATATTCTTCGCACGCCGAAGTTCGCCGATGCCGAACTGATTATGCAGCGCAACACCGCGCAGATCGAGGGCAAATATTATTTTTTAAAAGAGGGTGTAGCTTTCAATCGGTTTTCGACCGGCTCGCTCGAGGAGGCGACATTTTCATTTATCGGAAGGGCTGTTTACGATTCGGTCTATGACATTCGAGACGACTACAGTGGGCTAAACGGGCGTAGTGAAGCTGAATTGCGTGAAGCGTTTGTCGATTTCGTGTTGCCACCATTTACCTTACGCCTCGGCCGCCAACAGGTGGTGTGGGGCGAAACCGATAATTTCCGGGCGCTCGATGTGATCAACCCGTTGGACCTCGGCTGGCATTGGAGCCGCGAGTCGTGGGAAGACATTCGCATTCCGTTGTGGATGGCCCGAGGGATCTACGATATCGGTAAAATAGGTCCATTTGAAGAGGCCTTTCTCGAAACGATTTGGATCCCGATGGATTTTCGACGCAACAAGGTTGAAACGAATCCTCGACGCCCGTGGGCATTCACCGGGGCCGGATTAGCCGGGGTCGCGAACTCAGTTGTCATTGATGATGAATTATTTAACCTCGACGTTGAGGTCAGAAACAGAACGCCGAGTAAGAAGCTAAAGAACGGGCAAGCAGGTATGCGCTTTAAAGCGATATTGGGCAATGTCGATTTTAGCTTTAACTATTTCTTCGGATTTTCCTCTGACATCGGGGCAAAGGTTCCCAGTACACTGAGTCGCATAATCGGAGATACCTTCCATGCAACGGTCGAAACCGTCAACCCGCGTTCACACGTGGTGGGAATCGCAGCTAATTATTCTGAAGAGCGCTACACAAAATCGGTGTTTCGTGTAGAGACGGCATTCACTACCGGGGTGCCGGTCTGGATTGCCGCTGGTGCATCACGACAGACCGATCCGAATCAAGATCAGTACGAAACAGCACGACGCTCGGTGTTAATGCTTGGCATGGACCGGCCAACATGGATTAAAGCGCTAAACGGAACCCGTACCGTATTTTTATCGTCGCAATTTTTCTGGCGTCGCTATCTTGACTACAGTTCGAGCTACCGTGGCATTCCATCCATACGCCAAGCGGAAGTGGGCGGAGTGGCC
>CAWLAW010000103.1:0-8027 GCA_963854885.1 Gammaproteobacteria bacterium
CGCAATTGTTTGAGGCGCTTGAGGCGGAGGCGCGTGCTGTTGGCTTTAATGTTTTCACCCGCGACCGGCCGAGCGCGAAAATTTTGGCCGAGGAAACGTCAAAACAGGAACACCCAATTGATGGTGATCTCCAGCACCCTGAAATATTAAATTCGACCTTGACCCTAATTGATCGAGCCAACGCGCAGTCGCTCCTTGAAGTGACGACCGGCAATTTTCCATTGCATCTCGTCGCAGAACCGATTAGCCGCGGACTGCTGCAGAAGAAAGTCGCCTTGGGGAAACTGCTCGAAGAGGAGACTAGTGACGATAAAGTTGACGGAATCGTGTGTCTGGCGGCGCTTGAGACTCTGCCAATTGACGACCTACCGTGGATAATTGATGAAATCGTCGCCCGGGCGAAGAAATTTGTGCTGATCGCGGTTCAAGAGCGCCCGCGACGATCTGAAGGACGACGCGATCATGGGACGATTCATCAGGTTGAATGGTGGACGTCGATGCTTGAAAGCGCCTGCGCGCGGCATCGTAAGCTGCACTGGTCTTTGATTGTTGCGCAGGTAAGCGATTACGGCGCGCATTCAACAATTCACCGCCAAGGCGGAAAATTTCTCGGTAACGCCGCGCCAACGGTATGGTTACTTGAAGATCACAAACCCGGCCATACGACTCAATCGCTCGGGCTTATTGAAGCGTTGGGTTGGCCTTATCGGCGCATCAAACTGGATTTTGGCCCACTTGCTGCGCGACCCAACTTCCTTCGCGGGCCGACTTTGCGCGGCTTGACGAGTGAATGTGCAGCCACGTTTACCGAACCGTGGCCGGACCTTGTTGTCGCTACCGGGGCGCGCGCCGCGCCGGTAGCTGAGTGGATCCGCAACGCGTCGAAGGGCCGGACACGGACCGTGCAACTTGGCAGGAAAGGCGCACACCTTGGCAACGAATTCGATCTGTCGGTTGCGCCGTCTTATGTTGGTCTGTACCCGGATCCTCGGCGCATGGAAACTACGGTCCCATTGACCAGAGTACGACAATCCGAATTGGACGCGGCGGCGGATCGTTGGCGACCTATATTGGCTGCAGGTCCCACGCCACGGATCGCACTGCTAGTCGGCGGCGACGATAGCGTCTACGCACTAGATGCAGCACAGGCAAGCCGCATGGGCGGTGAGGTTGCAACACTTGCGCGCGACGCCGGCGGCTCGGTGTTTGTGACCACAAGTCGGCGCACGGAAACCAAAGCCGCACGGGCCCTAGTGGCCGCTCTTGGTAACGTTACGGTGCATTCTTATCATTGGAGCGCGGCGCACCACGATCACGAAAATCCGTATCTAGGCTACCTCGCTTTAGCAGACATTTTAGTGGTTAGCGGAGAAAGCGCGTCGATGTTGGCAGAAGCCTCGGCCACCGGTAAACCGGTTTTCATTTACCCGCTAGAAAAACGCGGGAACGACGCCCATCGAGTTAAGTTTTTGATGGGCCAGAGCGTCTCGCAGTGGGTCATGCGCCGAGCGTTCGCGCAGCCGCTAAACCGTCGCGGTCGGGAACGACCACAGGTTGGTTTGGAGTTGCTGTGCGCGCGACTCGCTGCGCGCGGGTGGATCCGTCCGCACGGGGATATTACGCGCATGCATGATGCGCTCATCGAACGCGGAAGCGCGCAATACTTCAACGGCGCTTTGCCAGAAACGCTACCAGAACCCTTTGATGAAGCAAAACTAGTGGCAGCTCGAGTTCGCGCCTTGCTCGGCGTTGATCTGGCCGAGACGTAGCGACAACTTTACATTCCTCGAGTTGCTAAGAACGATCCGCAGGTCAATTCGGAAATAGAATTTTTTCGTAATTTGCGGCACTTGCCCTAGTGTCAAACTCTAGGGCCCGATTTCGCGCGGCACCGGGTGCGCTATTGAATGTGAGTTGGTCGAGTATCGCCGCCGCAAGAGCGTCTGGGTCGCCAACTGGCACGAGGTGTCCAAACGCGCCATCGGCAAGAATTTCGCCGGGGCCACTTGGGCAATCTGTGCTTACCACCGGACAGCCGCACGCCATTGCCTCAACAAGCACATTGCCAAATCCTTCCCAAGCGGAAGATAGCGCAAAGACGCCGGCGCGTGACATATAAGCGTAAGGGTTCGGATCAAATCCTGCGAGATCCACATCCTGAGCAACGTTCAGTCGCTCAGCAAGCAATTGTAAGTCCGCACGGCACGGGCCATCGCCCAATATAATTAGTTTAGCGCTGCGTGTTTTCCGCACTCGACTGAACGCTTCGATTAGTGTGGCGAAGTCTTTTTGTCGCTTCAATTTGCCGACTCCAAGAATTACCGGGCATTGTTTTTCCTCAAGCCACCGATGCGGTATGGGTGCACGTGCCAGCTCGGCAAGATCGTCAGTGACAACTGGGTTGTAAACTGTAGATATCGAATTGACGGGGAGCTCGAGTCGCTTGGCTAAATCTTCCGCGACACCATTTGAGACGCAAACAATCCCGTCGGCGAGCGGATAAAAACGTCGCGCCAGTGGGATCACGTGGCGCAGATGCGGTCGCTCGGCATTCGCAACGGCGCTGGATAGGTGATTGTGGACGCTCGCAATTGTGCGTATCGAGGGAGTTGCTAACTCACTCGACAGTATCGCGGCAATATTTGCATAATCGAGCGCCCCAAGTAGGGCATCCGGTTGTTCTTTATTCAAATATCTAACCAGCTTAGGGATAGCACCGAGTACTTGCGCGACGCCAGGCTCTAGCATCGCAGGCAATAAAGCGCGCGCATCAGCTGGTCGGCGCACCAGCGCGGGTAATGCCATCACCGCAGGCGGCGCATTGAGCTCGACAAGACGAACGCTCTGTGGCACCTCGGCGAGGAAATGGCCCTTGCTCCGCGCTAGAACAATATCGACCCGATGGCCCCGAGCGGCGAGTGCCCCAGCGAGCTGCACGACTACCCGTTCAACGCCGCCGCCACCACTCAGCGATCGAGCGAACAAGGCAACGCGCTTTGGCGAACTTATTACGATGTCACCACGAATGAGTGCGATCGGTACCGCTGATTACCACACCGAGCACCGCTTAGAACAACGTATAAATAAAAGGAGCAACGGCGGATCCCTGGGCGAAGACGATTAGTCCGCCGAGTAAGACCATGACTATGATGATCGGCGCGAGCCAAAACTTCTTCCGCTCGCGCATGAAATCCCACATGTCCTGAATAAATTCAATCATCGAAATTGCGTCTCCGTATCGGCCTCATTGGTTCTACTGCCTGCAGTGCATGGCGAAATGCCGCGATTGTTATGACATCGACGAGCAATCGGCCGCAGGCTGGCTACAATAATAAAAAGCCGCGCACTTGTCAGCGACCAAACGGGACATCTGATGTTTCTAACGCGCTAGCGAACTGGATAGTATTCCTGGCCTAAGCGGTTTATCCTGCGGCCGCTAAATTTTTGCGCAAAAAGTGACTTGATCATGCGAAAAGAAACCCTATTACTCGTACTCAGCACATTGTTTGCGCTGGGGGTCGCTGAGATCACGTTGAGCCAGTTCTTTCCCCAGCGGACGGTGAATCAATATCTTCAAGACCGGCCCGCGATGTTTCGTCCTAGCGACACGCTGTTCATGGATCTAAAGCCTAATTTTACCGGTTATTTGCGCGAGGAAGAGTTCAACACGGACATTAGCATCAACTCGACAGGTCACAGACAAAGCGAACTCGGGTCAAAAAATGATGAGAATACCCGAATATTAGTTATCGGAGACTCATTCACATTTGGTTACGGCGTGGAAGAAAACGACGGTTATGTTCGTGTTGCCGAGCGGGAACTAGCCGTTTTAGTTCCGGGGCAAACAGTTGAACTCGTAAATGCCGGGGTTCCCGCCTGGTGGACTGACTCATATTATCTTTACCTGAAAACCCGAGGATTACTGTTCGAACCGGACGTTGTGATCGTCGGTCTTTTTATGGGTAACGATATTGATGCTCGCGACGCGCGACACGCCATCTGGCCTGAAGTCGACGAGGACGGGTTGCCACTGGCAACCACATCGAAGCGGGTCCGTATCGACGATGGCCATCGAGTACGCGCAAAGCGCAGAGCTCGATGGGTAATACCGGTACTGCGAAACTCGCATTTGTTTCAACTTATCTATACTTCCGCGAAAAATGCCGCGCGCCTTGTAAAGCCGAAAGTCCAGGCGGCAACGCTTTATCAGCAATCTTATAGTGAGGAAACCGAGCAAATTATCGCAAAAGTCAAAAAATTGATTGTCGCGATGGCAGCGATGAGCAAGGCCAGCGATGCGCGTTTTGTTGTCGTAATGATTCCCGAGAGAAGCCAGGTATACCCGCAGTCTACGACGGAAAACAAAGATTTGGATTATGCGAAGCCGCAACGCTTGTTCGCGAATTTTTTTATCGAGCAAAAAATCAACTATGTCGACCTGCTCCCAGCTATAAAATCGGCCGCAGATCAGAGCTCGGAGCCACTTTACTACACGCGGGATTCGCACTTTACGCGCGCCGGGTATCTCACCGCCGGCAGAGAGCTTGCTCGGCGTCTGGTCGACGAGGGTATCGTCGGCGCTTCCGCAGAGTAATCTGAATCGAAATGGCAACGTCGAAAGTAGTTATTTTTGCTATTGCGCTGGCCGTCGCCGGTTTGATCCTAAATGATTGGCTGCCGACGGGAATATTGAAAAACGTCGGATCAATCGGCAATACCGATCGTCGTGATGCATTACGAGGATTGTCTATCGTTCTTCCGTTGCTCGGTGTCCTGATGATTGTGTGGCGTCAATGGATTGCAAACAACCTCGCGAGTCTAGTCGTACTTTTTGTTTCGACGATTGTGTCAATCACCTTATTTGTCGGCGCCGATATAGTTTTATCCAAACGCGTGGTCAAGGCTCAGTCACACGTTCGCCAAATTGCAAATGTTCACGTAGCCGATGATCTACTAGGCTGGCGGCCGGGCGCAAACATGCGCGGCAGCCATGAGGAGGACAATAGTTTCTCAGTCGAATATGAGATCGATGCCGCTGGATTTAAAGCAGTGGCGAATAGCGGGCAACCAAGTACGCGAATTTATATTTTTGGTGACTCCTACACGTTTGGTCATGGCGTCGAGAATGTCGATACTTACGCGAATATTATCGCTGATGAATATTTGGCGCCGAATATCCATGTGCACAATGTGGGAGTCATGGGCTACGGAGTAGTACAGATTTTCGGACGGTTTCTCGAGTTAGAAAGACAATTGAAACCCGGCGACATCGTTATTTTCGCGCCGACGTCTCAGGACCTAAAACGGAATCTCCAAGATTACGTCTTCCCCGCAAAGTTGATTTTCGGCGAACGGACAGAGTTCGGCAGCCGCTACCCGCGATACCATCAAGGTCGACTCCGCTCAACGGAGTTGCTGACGCGGTGGAATACGACGAAGGCACTTTTGTTTAACGGGCGATGGACGAAAAAGCTATTCCGCTTCGCCCACAGCGCGATTGTTAGCCCGCCAACGACTCGCGAAGCTGCGGAAATGTTCGACCGCGCAGCGACGCTAACGAGCGCAAGAGGAGCGAAATTTCTCCTTGTGTTTCTCCCGCAAACTAAAGAACGGTTGCACAATGCATATGAAGAAGACGTCTCGATTTTTGATTTCGAGGACTTAATGGCATATTTCCCGCAGGCAGCTCCCGAATTGGCCGCACTACGATTTAAGACCGACAGCCATTGGAATCGCCGCGGTCACGAGGTTGCAGCAGACGCGCTCGTTAGTACATTACTGAAGCGCAGGTTCATTCTACCTGAGCAGTTTAGACATCCGAATATCGTTGATCGCCTCGCCGAATCTCGCTCAAGCTCGAAGCCGTGACGGAAAACCGCGCCAGAATGTGCGGTAGTTGCGTGCGATACGCTGCCTTCGTTTCGAATGACACGAAATGTTGTCGAACTGTTTGACCAATAGGTCGAGCGTCACGTCTCGTCGTGAGGCGACACCAACAACAGCGCGAAATAACGTCATTACTGTCTCTTTGGAGCATGCTTTTTCTATCATCAAGCGGGCAGCTATTCGGGCGACATCGTGAACAAATCCCGGCGCGTGAAATGTCGCAAATAACTGAGCATGGGAAAAATCGATCACGTCGAATTTTAATGGAGCGCGGACCAGAATATTCTCCGAGCTATGCCGACCGTGTACAAGTCCACAATGCGCCGCATGGACGAGCGTATTCGCAAGTTCGTTGATATTTTCTTGCAGGACGTCTTGCGACCACGATTGAATTGATTCGCTCAACGTCGATGCATTGCGCAACCATTCCATGATGATAAAAACACGCCGTACGCTTGTCCGCCTACCTTCTGTTGCCGCGCAGTACAGTTTAGGCGTGCTGCCGCCACGTTTGGCGAAACACGCCGCAGCATAGAATTCGCACAATACCCGATGCCTTCGCAGTGTTGCAGCTTGGTATCGTTTTAGCGTCGTTTCAAAACGCAATTCTTTTACAGCGATTGAGCCCAACGTCGCGTGATTAACGCTGTAGATACTGCGTGTGTTGACGCTATACACTTCCGTCGCATTTGGGTTTGTTAGGATGTCGGCCAAATGCGGTCGTAATTCGGCAAACGCCCGCGCCTCCATATTGCGAGGTCTCAACCACTGCAGTTGCGACAGTTGCGGCGCATGCATCATCGACCTCGGGCCCGCAACCTCAATTATTTTATCGCTTTGAGGCGCTGGTATTTTTCTTCGTCCGCGATTACATCGACCTGACGAAATTTTTGGCGCAACGCCTCGACGCCACCGGTTCCTTTACGGACATCGATTATGAGTCGCCCTCCGTTTTTCATTACCTCGTGCGTGCGCTCCAAGTAAGTCTCTACAGGGTAGTGGAAGCCCCAAGATATTAGCGAAATCACAAGGTCGGGTTCGGCATCAATATTGATTTCATTCGAAGTGGTGGCTTCAACTAAATGGACATTTCCTGACGGGACATCGTTACTAGTCAGTAACGTGCGCGCAATTTCCAGGGAATTGTAAAACGCGCCGCGGCTTTTGAAGCCATAGAACACGCCGGGTTCCGTTTGAGATCTGTCGAGTAAGAAAAATTCGGGCGGCGCCGAGTGAAAGTGCTTAAACAAATACGCATCGATACCGGCTACGCCGCAGCCGATGTCTAATACACATCCGACCTGACTCGGAAGATGCTCGCGCAGCGAATTGAATTCTTGCTCCATGTCTCGTGAATAAAACGTCTTAATTCGTTCGCTACAAAATCTCGTTTCGAGCGACACGCCGAGGTTGTAAAGCGAACGCGAGCAGAACCGTTTTAAGACGGAATAAGCCGTCGATTTTGGGAAATGCAGCGCATCGGTGCGCTGGAAGGCGATAAATTTCACCGCCTCCTGGGGAATAGAAAGTGACGCCATGGAGGATTGTTAATTGCCGTTAAGCTGTGATTGTACGGGGCAATTGAAAAAAAAAACATTGTTTAACAAACTTATTATAAATGAATTGTACCTAGCTGAATTCGTTTGCAAATGCCAAGTGATTTCGGCAACATGAAAGCAATAGCTCGAGGATCGCTCGGGTAACCGCATTATTGTCAATGAAATTAATCATAGTCGACGATTCAAAAGAGTACATGACCCTCATTCGGCGCATGCTGGCGAGCGTTATCCCTGATATTGAGGTCACGGAATACGACCCTGAACAGCAAGGACGCCCGACTGCGGAATTTGACTGGGGCATTTACGATGTCTTGCTGATCGACTACCAGTTAGGCGTCCACGAAAACGGGCTCGACTGGATCGAAAAATATCGAAAAGAACCCGGCTTCCCCCCAGTTATTTTGATGACGTCGACCGGTGACGAATATGTCGCCGCAGGTGCGATTAAACTAGGCACCAGCGATTTCATAAAAAAAGCAGACATGGAAGCCACGCGAATCGGGGCGATGGTCAAGAGTGCCGCCCAAGAACGCGAAACGATGTTGGCGAACGATGAAACGACGATCAGTTCTAAACTTGGTA
>CAWLAW010000104.1:0-8023 GCA_963854885.1 Gammaproteobacteria bacterium
GACCGCCGTCGCGGCGGCGGCGAGGCCGCCACCAATTTCTATGACGTACAGGGGCAGTAATATCAGTACGGCTTGACCCGCGATTCCGAGAAAGATCGCCGGCAAATAGATCGGCAATAAAACCGGCGCGTGAATGTTTTCTGTGTTCAATTATGGATTCTCTTGAGATGCCGGACAGCTGTGCTCAGTCAGCCGAGATAACCGACCCGGTTGCTGCGTATAATACATGAGCTACGATCTCGCGATGCAATGTCAGATTCCTTTCTTCCAATACTTGACCCGCGCACAAGATAAGGCCAAGTTAAGCGCATGAATGCTCCAGTTACGCTTCCGTCCGGCTCGACGCAAAGTCCCGCGAAACAATTATTTCGCTATTCGTTTTGGCCCATAGAGTTTCTCGACGAATGCGCAGCGCGCAGCGGCGACACGTTTTCAATGCACCTAGCGGGACTCGGATCGTTCGTCCAATTAACCCGTCCCGAGGATATTCGCGACGTATTTAAGGCCGACGCAACCCAATTACACGCTGGCGAAGTCAATATCTTGCTGTCCAGCGTCGTCGGTGACACGTCCGTATTAGTGCTCGACGAAAAGCCACATGTGAGACAACGCAAGGCGATGTTGCCGCCGCTTAAGGGCGAGCGGATGCGAACTTTTTTCGATGCGATGCAAAGTGAAGCCCTGGCAGTTGCCGATCAGTGGGTTGGAGCTGGCGTAGTGCGCGCCGATAAAGCCATGCAACGTGTTACGTTGCGCGTCATCATACGCGCTTCCTTAGGGCTAGAGTCCGGCCCGGATTTCGACGTCATGCAAAGGAGTATGGCAAACTTACTCGTCCACGTTCGCCACCCGTTGGCGCTTGTCATGTGGAAACTATTTCCGCTAGACCGCTATAAAGACTCCAAACTCATCCCGTTTTTTCGTACGCGACGGAAATTTGATGCAATTCTCAACGCGTGTTTCGAGAAACAGCGCGCCTTAAGTCCCGATGAACGACCTGAATGTCTCCTCAAAGATCTTCTCGCGACCGAATACGACGACGGCACCGGCATGAGTAATGAGGAATTGCGCGACGCGATTGTCACCGTTCTTGCGGCAGGTCACGATACCACCGCGCTGGGGCTTGCCTGGGCCTTAGAACAAATCTTGGCGCGGCCGGACGTCGTCGAAAAAATCGAACAAGAACTGCACAGTGTGACCGGCGGTGGATTACCGGATCCCGAGCATATCCAGCAAATGCCCTATCTCGATGCCGTCATCCGCGAGAGCTTACGCATCCGTAACGTGATTCCGATGGTTGCGCGATTGCTTAAAGAAGATTATGTGGTCGGCGGATTTACCTATCCGAAAGACACCGTCCTGTGTCCGTCGATTCACTTGTTACATATGCGCGAAGATCTCTATCCAGAGCCGAAAGTATTTCGACCAGAGCGTTTCTTGGAGAAGAAGTTTGCACCTTATGAATGGATCCCGTTCGGTGGTGGCAATCGCGCATGCCTTGGTCAAGCATTCGCGTTGTATGAAATGAAAGTTGTATTAGCAACATTATTCTCGACCTTAAGGCTTAAACGCCCCGCAGGTGCGGTGTCTAAACCAGTACGCCGGGGCGTGTCTATTGGGCCTGGAGACGGGACCCGAGTCGAAGTCACCGAACGTCGTCAAATCAAGAGTTAATTTCTATGCGTTGCGAAGTCGTTGCTATCGGCACGGAGCTACTGCTCGGCCAAATTACTGATACCAATTCGTCGTGGATGGGTGAGCAACTCGCACTCGCGGGTATCGATTCCCTCTATCAGATTAAAGTCGGAGATAATTTTGATCGGATGGTCGAATGCATTCGCCATTCCCTGCAGCGGGCCGATGCGGTCATTACTTGCGGCGGCCTCGGTCCTACGCAAGACGACATCACTCGCGAGGCGATCGCCGAAGTGATGGGTGTGCGGCTCGTACGCCACGAAGAAATCGGCGAGCGTATTCGAGAAATGTTTGAATCACGTGGCCGCACGATGCCAGAGAATAATTTACGCCAGGCCGATGTACCCGACGGCGCGAGCACAATACCGCAACAACCCGGGACGGCACCCGGTCTCATTTGTCCGCTCGGCGAAAAAGTTATTTATGCCGTGCCCGGGGTGCCGCACGAAATGGAAACGATGATGCGCGGCACGATTTTGCCTGATTTGCAGCGTCGCGCGGGATTCACCGGCATTATCAAAAGTCGAGTACTTAAAACATGGGGACATTCAGAATCGGGTCTCGCTGAGTTATTAGCCGAGCGTATTGAGCTACTCGACGCAGCTGGCAACCCGACCATCGCATTTCAGGCGAGCGGCATCGAGGGGATTAAAGTCCGTGTTACTGCTAAGGCGGATGACGAAGAATCCGCAATCGCCATGCTTGAAGCCGAAGAAGCCGAAGTTCGAAAAATTCTTGGCAGCTACATTTTCGCCAGTGACAACGAAAGCATGGAGTCTGTGGTGTTGGACGAACTACGCCGCCAAGGTCTCAGCTTAGCCGTCGCGGAGGTTACGAGCGGCGGACTTATTGGCACTCGACTTAGTGCTATCGATGCGTCTGGCGAAGTTTTTCGCGGTAGCGTCGTTCCGGTCGCTCCAACGGTCCGCGAATCGCTGCTTCAAGTGCCGCATGATGCTGTCGGAACGGCTGAAGCGGCTGGGATATTGGCGAATGCCGTGCGTCTCAGATTAGGCGCAGATATCGGCATCTCGACGACTGGGTTACACGATATCGATGCGCAAAGTGACTTGCCGCCCGGTACAACATACCTAGGAATCTCGACTGCTGATTCGACTGACGTTGAACAGGTCCGGCTGCCGGGCGATCGCGAACGGATCCGGCAATATAGCGTGATCAGTTTACTGAATTACTTGCGTTTGAAATTACAAAACCCGAGCTAGCCGACTATCTTGTGGGTGGGTAAGTTTATCGACTACCGACAATTCGCTGATCGAGTTGCCAGTAGTCGATTATGCGGCGTCGTTTAGCGAAGATTATTTGCAAATAACCCAGTCACCCGAGTCCAGGCGTCGGCAGCCGACGCTTCGTGGTAGCTACCGCGTTGATTGCAGAAGAACCCGTGGTCGGCGTCGTCATAAATCACTACTTCGCCGTCGCGTCCATGTTCTTTAAGCGCAGCGTCAACAGCACTCGTATGTTCCGGCGGAATGTGCGCATCCAGCCCGCCAAACAAACATAACGTGGGGCAATTAATGCTTGCGGTGCGGCTCAAAGTGGACACTGCGCCGCCGGGTCCTTCAGGCGCGGCTATGCCACCGCCATAAAAACTTGCCACGGCAGATACGTTATTCTCGCATGCCGTTAGATAGGTCATATGACCGCCAATGCAAAACCCCATCACCCCGACTTTGTCGCTCACCGTATCAGCACGGCCGTTAAGATAGGCAATCGTTGCTTTTTGATCCGCGACCATGTTGTCGGCGGTTAATTTCATCATGTGTTCGATCCCTTCATTCATCCCGGCCTCGTCGTAACCGAGATCGAGAGCGGGCGCGACGCGATGAAAGAAGTTCGGGGCGCAGGCGACGTAGCCTTCGGCAGCGACTCTTTCGGTGACTTCTTTGATGTGCGAGTTCACGCCAAATATTTCCATCCACACGATCACGCTGGGCAACGCTTCGTTACCTTCTGGCCGCGCGACATAAGCGGGCATGCTGTCATTACCGACAGCGATTGAGACATTTTCGGTTGTTATTGCCATTCTTTTATCCTCGATTGGGTCGCCGCATTATTATTAATTCCGCGGGCGAGTGCAGATTGCTTAGTTCCAGTGCAACGGCAAGCGTCGAATGATGCCTGCTGATGGTTAAAGTAAATTCAGTTCCAAGTGTAGCGGCGATATTCAGTGCGATTGCTAGTCTAAGGTCGCATCATAAACTTAGTTTCGCCGAGGAGCCCGTCCAGTCGAGGTTGAATCCACTCGACCCAATCGCACAGCATCGGGCGGGTTTCGCGGGGATCGATAGCGTCATGCACGGCAAAAGATTCCGCGGATCCGAACGGGTTGCGTGCCGCAATGAGTCGTTCTTCAAGTTCACGGCGCTTTGCCTCGGGATCGGCGGCTGCAGCAATTTCACGCCCATAGGCAACGGCGACCCCGCCCTCTAGCGGCAGCGCTCCGGATTCCGCCGATGGCCAATCCAGTACATAGGCGTCGGGGCCGTAGTGGGCAGCACCGGCAACCCCAAACGACTTATGGACTCGAATCGATGCCCACGGAACGGATGCTGTTGCCGCGGCCGAAACGGCAGCCATCCCATAGCGGATTGTGCCGTTAGCTTCTGCGTCCGGTCCGATCATGAATCCTGGTTCGTCGATAAAATTCACAATCGGCAAATGAAACGTATCGCAAAGTTCGATCATGCGGCGCATTTTTTGCGCAGCTTCGGCTGTCATTGCGCCCGCCACATGGCGGCAATCGTTCGCGGTAATTCCGACGCTTTGACCGTTAATTCGCGCCAGTCCGACGATTAAGCTGGGACCATAGTCGCGCATCATCTGAAAGAATGAACCGTCGTCGACAACGAGTTTAACGACCTTACTCATATCGAAAGATTGGCGCCGACTGTGCGGCACGATGGATAGCAATTCGTCGGCGCAACGATCGACGGGATCGTCGCAATCGAGACGTGGTGCGCGCTCCCAGATATGCTGTGGCATGAAACTTAAGAACGAGCGGATTTGATCAAACGCGTCTGCTTCGTCGCGCGCAATATTGTCGACAATGCCAGACTTCGCGTGAACCGCAACGCCACCAAGTTCTTCTTTTGTGAGGTCTTTACCCAAAGCACGTTTAACTAGCGCGGGCCCGCCGATAATTATCTGTGCGGTCTTCTCGGTCATCACGGAGAAATGCGAGGCGACTAATCGGCCGGCCGGAAATCCGGCCACCGGACCCAAGGCTGCGGACGCGACCGGAACCGTGCCCATTGCCTCGGCAATAATCTTAAAGCGCGGTTCGTCGTAAACTGGGGTGCCAACGGTTCTTGGTTTACGCGGGTCGGCATCGCCCGAAGCAACGCTGCCGCCGCCCCCTTCAAGTAAGCGCACCAGCGGTGTTTTATATTTCACGGCGAGGTATTCCGCATAGCCACTTTTGCGTAAGCCGGCAGCGTTCGGCGAACCGCCTTTCAACGTGAAGTCCTCTCCACCGACCACCACTCTACGATCGGCAATGTTGCCGAATCCGACCACGTAGTTCGCTGGGGTGAATTGCTCGATATCGCCGTTTTCATCAAGGTGGGCGCCGCCGGCAATGCGTCCGTGTTCGCGAAACGTGCCGCTGTCTAAGAGCAAATCGAGCCGTTCGCGTACCGTAAGTTTGCCTTTTGCGTGCTGTTTAGCGACACCTTCCGGTCCACCTTGGGCAAGAGCCAGCTCCCGCCGTTGCGTGATTTTGTCGACGCTATCTTGCCAGCTCATAGTGGGATGCTCATTCGGATTGCCAAGGAAGGGCTAAAGCATCGCTGCTTTGTGAGCTCAGATGCGAGCCCAGCAGCGACACCAGTCAATTTACACGCTAAACATTAACCGCGCATTTTCATCGCTTCCGAACCTGGGAAGATGCTTGCGGTTGCACTTGCTCGGGAATCCACACGTTCAAACCAGGCGGAAAGATTTTTCAAGCTTTCATCACGTGGTTGTCCGGCGTCTTTAACGAAATCCATGCAGCAGTAGAGGATAATATCGGGCAGCGAGAAATCATTTCCTGCGATGAAATCACGTCCGGCAATTAATCCATCGAGCCATTTACAGCTGTCTTGGGCTTTTGCTTTCAAGCCGTCCGCAGCTTCTGGGATGCAGTAAAGCCGATCGCGAAAAATCTCTATGCCGTCAGAGTACCGAAACCCGTTGTAAAGATGTTCTGTAATATTGAGTTCGACACGTCGAATCCACTGGCGGGTGTTCGCGCGATGTTCCGCGCTCGATCCGATTAACACCGGGGTGGGATGTTTCTCTTCAAGGAATTCACAAATTGCGGTTGTTTCGCCGAATACCGAACCGTCGTCTAGTTCTAGCGATGGCATTTGACCACCTGGATTTTTCTTCGTGTACGCTTCAGCGCGATTGTCGCCGCCCATCAAGTCGAGATCTTCAAATGGCATTTCGATGCCTTTCTCGTGCATAAACATGCGTACGGCACGAGGGTTAGGGCCGAACGAATTTAATAACTTCATTTTTCTCTCCAAAATTCAAAGGTCAGGGCAAGTCGACATTCACCGAATGCTGTCCAAGCAGTTCGCGATGTCATCGACGTTTTTGTGGCGGAAAATGCTCGGTGCTAGCGGCGTAAATGTCAACAAGCACGCCTCTGGGCGATGCTGAACGGGGAATAATTTAGCTTACGAGCGAGCGGCTTAGTTAGCCGGCGTCGATCATCGGTAAAAAATAGACTTCGCTGTCCGGTTGAACTGCTTGGAGAAACGGTTCTTGGAAGATTTCGCCGTCGACGGCGATTGCTGTACGGTCGTTTAAACGCTCAGCAATGCCAGGGAACTTTGCGTCGAGCGCTTTGATCACCTGACGGACATTGTCCGCCAGGATCTCGTGCTCCGCCTGCCCATCGGCGAAGTCGCGCGCAACTTCCGATTGCAGTACGACTTTCGCCATCTCGGCCCCCGTTACCGCGCCTTACTTAGCGTCGATTGCGGCAAGTAATTTTGGCGGTGATATAGGTAAGTCCGCCATGCGTACATTCGCAGCAGCAGACACGGCATTTGCGACAGCAGCTAATGGTGGCACGATCGGGACTTCACCGACCCCACGAACACCAAAGCGGTGGTTTGGATTGGGGACTTCGACCACGACGGTGTCGATCATCGGTAAATCCGATGCGACAGGCATCCGATAATCCAAGAACCCGCCATTTTCTAGGCATCCATTGTCGTTGTAGATGTACTCTTCGTTTAACGCCCAACCGATACCTTGAGCGGCGCCGCCTTGCAACTGGCCTTCCACATAACTCGGATGGATTGCTGTGCCGACGTCTTGAATCGCGGTATAACGGATAACGGTGCTGCGACCGGTTTCGGGATCGACTTCGACGTCGCAAATATGCGTACCGAAACCGGGCCCTGCGCCTTGTACGTCACTGCTCGCTTGGCCACTAATTGGACCGCCAGTTTTCCCTGCGACGTTCGCAATTTCAGCTAAACTCAAAGTTTCATTCTTGCTAGATTTCCGATTAATCGCAGAACCGGCGACCCATTCCACGTCGTCAACTTCAACGTCCCATATTTTCGCCGCGCGTTCGCGCAGTTGCACGACCACTTTGTCGCAGGACACACAAACCATTTGACCCACCGCGAATGTGACACGGCTACCGCCCGTTAACGCACTGTATGCACTCGATGCGGTATCGGCTATTAACGGTTTAACTCGGCTCACATCAATGCCCAACACTTCTGCCGCCATGATCGCCATCGACGCACGTGAGCCGCCGATATCTGGATTTGCGGTGACCACCTCGACCGTTCCATCTTCGTTAACGTGGACTGCAGCGCTGGATTCGCCGCCGATATTAAACCAGAACCCCGATGCGATTCCGCGGCCTTGGTTCGGGCCTAGGGGTGCAGAATAATGCGGGTGATTTTTCGCCGCCTCCAACGTTTCAACAAAACCAATCCGTTGAAACTTAGGACCGTAGGCCGCCTGCGTCCCTTCACTTGCTGCATTCTTCTCGCGTAACGCGATCGGATCCATATTCAGTTTATTGGCCAATAAATCGATCGCACACTCGACCGCAAATGCCGCCACCGGTGCTCCCGGTGCGCGGTAGGCAGCGGCTTTCGGGCGGTTAACGACGACGTCAAAACCGACTGATTTAGAATTCGGTATCACATAAGGCGCGAAACCCGTCATACAGCCGAGATGCACCGGTGAACCGGCAAATGCACCGGCTTCGTATTCCATGGTGAGTTCGCCCGCAACCATCGTGCCGTCTTTCTTCGCGCCGATGCGGCAATAGGCGTGGCCGCCGGAGGTT
>CAWLAW010000105.1:0-8014 GCA_963854885.1 Gammaproteobacteria bacterium
TAATTTAGATCGAATTTCTTGGGCAAGTTCTTCTACCCCAACATCGCCGTCGACAGTTCCCCAGTACAAATTGCCGAAATCCGTAATCGCCCCAATGTTTTGTTCGGTAACGTGACTAAATCGAAACGTAGACCGATCGCGGCCACGCAAAGCAACATTACATGGCTTTAGGCAGCCGCTGAGACAGGCGATTTTTTGCACTGCTAAGTCGATATCTTCACGCGAATTAAGGTACTCAACAAACGCGATAGCGAGGCTCCCGCCTTCTGACACTCGATCATTGGATACGGGCTTATTGTGATCGCAGCTCGTGCAAACAAAAACAACATTCGTCGGTTTATCGCTCATCTCATTAAGCAACCTGATTCTCAATTTCCCCGATCCCACTAATTACAATACGCACAGTGTCTCCGGGCTTGAGAAATTTCGGTGGGTCAAAACCTATGCCAACCCCTGCCGGGGTGCCGGTGGCGATGATGTCACCGGGATTCAACGTCATGCTTGCCGAAATACACGCAATTATTGCCGGAATATCGAATATCAAGTCTCTAGTATTGGCGTCTTGGCGTAACTCGTCATTAACCCAACACTTGAGATCGAGGTTCTCAGGGTCGAGCTCATCGGCTGTGACTATCCAAGGGCCGATTGGGCAAAACGTGTCGATTGATTTACCCAGCAGCCATTGTTTATGTGCTGCCTGCAAATCGCGAGCCGTCACGTCATTAATCACAGTGTATCCCCACACGTGATCGTAGGCCGAACTTACCGAAATCGATCGCCCGCCGACGCCGATCACGACTCCCAACTCGCCTTCATAATCGACCGTACTCGTGGTATTCCAAGGCGGTCGAATCAAATCGTTGGCCCCGACCATCGTGCCTGGCGCCTTAGAAAATATTATTGGCGCCTCGGGCACAACTTCGGCAGCATTTGTCGCCGAGCTATCGAATCCGCTGCGCGCAAATTCCGCTGCATGCTCGCGATAGTTCTTGCCGATGCATAAAATATTCTTACTCGGCTGAGCGATTGGCGGGAGTAATCGAACGTTTGATAGTTCGTACTGCTCACCACTGGCAGACAGTTCACGTCCTTCTACGGTCGATCGGATTACCGCGATCGTCGGGTCGCCTTGCGATCCGAGATCCGCAATCCCGGAGATTTGCTTCGTCGAACTATCTACCCAACCTAAAGAAATCTCATCGTCGTGGGCGAAGCGCGACAACTTCATTATCGATTAGCGCGCGACGCTCATCGTGGCGCCATCCGAATTGCGCCGTCGAGCCTAACGCTTTCGCCGTTGAAATAACCATTCTCGATCATGGCGATGGCCAGATGTGCATACTCGCTCGGCACCCCCAGGCGTTTTGGGAACGGCACGGACGCTGCCAATGCCGCTCTGACATTATCCGGTAGTGTCTCGAGCAGCGGTGTTTCGAAGATACCCGGCAGAATTGTATTGACCCGGATCCCTTCACTCATCAAATCGCGGGCGATCGGCAATGTCATGCCAAGAACACCGGCTTTTGACGCAGAGTAAGCAGCTTGGCCTATTTGGCCATCCTCAGCTGCGACGCTCGCCGTATTCACCATCGCGCCACGTTCGCCGAATTCGTCGATCGGATCCAACGTCATCATGCCGGCTGCAGATTTCGCGATACATCGAAACGTCCCGAGCAGATTAATCTGGATAATCCGTTCGAATTTCTCCATGGGATAGTGACCGATCTCCCCCGTTTTTTTATTTCGACCCGCCGTTTTAAACGCATCCCCGGTGCCAGCGCAGTTGATTAGTATCCGTTCTTGACCTACGGCCGCGCGAGATTTCTTAAATCCAGCGTCGACATCCGCCTCAGATGTAACATCGACTTTACAAAATACGCCGCCAAGCTCTTTTGCCACGGCTTCGCCTTTTTCTTCATTGAAGTCGAAAATCGCTACTTTGACCCCTTGCGATGCGAGCGCGCGAGTTGTCGCTTGGCCCAGGCCGGAAGCGCCACCAGTAATTACGGCTGTCACGGATGAATCGAGTTTCATTGCATTCTCCTACAGAGTTCGTTGGTTCTGAAAATTGGGCGATAGACTAACATGGCCGGTGGAGAACCGTCCGACAAACCCGTAATCTGATCCCCAATGGGCTTTAAGATACTTGACCAACAAGAGCCAGCGACGCAGGATCGACACAATACTGACTAAGAGGTGTCCCGATGACGACGCAATTAAAGATCGATTTCGTATCCGACGTTTCATGCCCTTGGTGCATTATAGGTTTACAGGCACTTGAGCAGGCGTTGGACAATATAGGTGATGAGCTCGACGTCGATATGAATTTCCAGCCGTTCGAACTCAACCCGCAGATGGATGCCGGCGGTCAAGAGTTGTTCGAACACTTGGCTGGAAAATACGGCACAACCAAAGAACAATCGGAACAAAATAAAGAGATGATTCGCGCCCGTGGTGAGGACGTTGGTTTTACCTTCCGTATGGACCGTTGGACGCGTATTTACAATACCTTCGACACCCATCGCCTACTCCACTGGGCAGGACTCGAAGGCCAGCAAAGCAAACTAAAACACGCCTTGTTTGATTTGCACTTCACTGACGGGGAGGATCCGGGTGACCACGACGTACTTGTACGTGCGGCGCAGCAAGTGGGATTAGACGGCGTGCAGGCACGCGAGATACTCTCGTCAAATACTTACGCAGATGAAGTCCGCGAAGCCCAACAGTTCTATCATAACCAAGGCATTCATGCGGTCCCTGCAGTCGTGGTTAATGACAAACACCTAATTCAAGGGGGCCAACCGGTTGAGGTTTTCGAACGCGCCCTGCGGCAAATCGCCGCAGAGTAATATTTCGTAACGCTGCCCTTAACTCGACACTTGCTGCATTAACTTCGCGTGTTGATCGAGTGTCTTAAGGGTGTCGTCGTTTGACGCTGCCGGGCAGGCTAGTATCGCACGATTAACACCAAGGTCGCGGTAGCGCTTGAGTTCGTCGGCATCTTCCGGTGCCCAAAAAAATGAAATTTCGATATCATCAAGTTTGCGCCCGTGCTTTTGCAAACGTTGATCGAGATCCGCAATGTCGGCTTCAATATTTTCCATTTGTGCGGGTAACGGTATCCACCCGTCACAGTAGCGCGCAACACGCTCACGCCCCCACGGCGACGCCGCCCCCATGATGATAGGCGGGTGCGGCTTTTGCACGGGTTTCGGCCACGACCAAATCGGACCGAAATCGACAAAATCGCCATGATATTCTGAGTCGTCCTGGGTCCAGCAAGCCTTCATTGCTTCGATACGCTCTCCGAGCACTTTCCATCGTTGCTTAAATTGAGTGCCGTGATTTTCCATTTCTTCGGCGTTCCACCCCGCACCGATACCGAATTGGAAACGACCATTAGATAACCGGTCCAACGATGCGACTTCTTTCGCCGTGACGATCGGATCTCTCTCAGTGATGAGGCAAACCCCGGTACCGATTTTTATTGTTTTTGTCGCACCCGCGGCAGCCATGAGGGCAATAAATGGATCATAAATGTGCCAATATTCTTGCGGTAAGTCGCCCCCTCCTGGAAATGGTGAGCGACGCTCCGCAGGAATGTGCGTGTGCTCTGGGTACCAGACCGACTCGAACCCACGCTCTTCACAAGCGGCGGCAAAATCATCTGGACGCATCGCATAATCTGTGGCGTAGAGCATGGTGCCAAATTTCATGATAGTTACTCCTAGGGCGCAGCGAATTTTCAGAAACGTGCTTTAAACTTATCCGTAGCATAGCAAAGTTGCTGCCGACAACTAGGCCGCGCAAACTGCGGCGCGGGTTTCGGTGTTAATAGTCGAAGACAAGCCACTTGGATTACTTATAGAATTGGCGATATGACAAATCAAAACACCCCGAGACTCGGACTCGTACTCTCAACAGTAACCAATGCGCCGCCTCAAGAATTCGTTGAGATCGGCCAACTCGCGGAAGCGCACGGCTATGAATCTGTATTCGTTAACGAGGGACGCGGCGATGCCATCGCGTGTGCTCAGGCGATAACCGCGGGAACGGAGAAAATAGTCACCGGCACGAACATCGCGAATATTTTCTTTCGCCATCCATTCCTTGCGGCGTCCACCTCTCGAACGGTTGCTGAGCTATCCGGGGGCCGCTTTATTTTAGGTCTGGGTATGAGCCATCGTGCGTTGCTCGCCTCGTTAGACATCGATATGGGAGACGCGAGAGAGAATCTCGCTAGTTACGTGAAAGCCGTTCGCGACGGCATCCAAGGAAACCTCGGCAGCGGTTTTCTAAAACCGAATGCGTCGAAGTTCCTCGTGCCGGTCTACGTCGCCGGAAACACGGTTGAAAGCGCAGCGATCGCAGGCACGTTTGGCGATGGCATCATGCCCTTTTTGTCCCCCGTCTCTTATATTCCGACGTTAAACAAAGCCGCAGCAGACGCGATGGCTGAGCACGGACGACAAGACGAACCGTTTGGCTGCATTTTGAGCATCCCGACATTTATCAGCGACGACGAAAAGGAGGCGCGCTCAGCAGCACGCTATAACTTAGCGTTCTTCGCACAACTCCCGAACTATCGTCGCCAATGGCGCCGCGCAGGATTTAAAACAGCAATGGACGCGGTACAAAAAATTTGGGCATCAGGGAATCGCCGTGAAGCCGCTGAGCAAATACCGGACGAACTGATTGAGGGCGTCTGCGTCTTCGGTAACGCCGAGCAATGTCTTGGACAATTGCAGGCGTTTCGCGATGCTGGGGTGGATGTCCCGGTTATTGCCGTCAGTCCGGTCAATGAAGATCGATTGGTTGCGACGCGCAAAGCCATCGTCGCGTTGGCACCTTCGGCGTAAGAACGCGACGGCGTAATTCGGATACGCGACGGACGGTAGACCGCGAGACAACGTTACAACAAGGGCAGAACATGCTCGGCAACTTGTTAATCCGAATGGATTTGCATTTTTGTTTTTCTGGGTTTTCAGTTCACGCCATTCGGATGTGCACGCAAGTGCGTCAAACGATATTTCGAAACGTTAGATTTATGCGCCCTTCCGTCACTCGCTTTCGCTTTGGCAGTTGATGCTTCCAATGCGCTTGCACGCTATCGCCCATCACCAACAAGGAGCCATTTGTAAGCAGACACTTTACCGGCTTCGCTGAACCATTTGATAGGTGCTTTAAAACAAAATCTCTGCTCGCACCAAAACTCACCGATGCGATGATCGGGTTGGGTCCAAATTCTGTCTCGTTGTCGCTATGCCAGCCGACGCTATCATTTCCGTCTCTATAAAAATTCACCAGCACACCATTGAAACGTATGCCATAAAGGGAAAATACGCGCTCGCCAATTTTCGCTAACGTCGTCGTCATCGCGAGCGGCTGAAGGCTCATACCGGAGTAGTTCAAAGTAGCGCCGGGTGCGCCGTACCATGCCTGTAAGCGTGGCAACGGCACGTTCTTTCCATGAATTGTCATGTGATCCGCTCGCCAAGGCGTTTCGCGTGCTAGCACGGCGAAGTATTGCTCCGACTCAGAGGTCGTAAACGCTTGTTCAAAAAACGATAATTCGGCATCCGGAATTTGAATCCGCTGATGTTTGCCGACGAGGTCGGTGTCGCCGAATAACGACTGCTGCGTCAATTGCTAGTTTCCTATGTTAAGTATTGATCTTGCATCACTATAGCGGAGAACTGGGAGCGCCTTTGCTCGACTATGCTGTCAACTGCTCGACAAGGACGTTCAAATTCGCTGAAATAGATCGGCCATGTTGCTTACGTTAAATCAGAATGAGGAGTCAACCGTGTCGGTATTAGACATCGAAAAACGCGATCACGTTACCGTTGTTACGTTGAATCGCCCGGACGCACGAAATGCCTTAAGTCCCGAATTGCTCGGGCGGCTCGCAGTTGCTTGGGACGACATCAAATCAGACGACGCAGTGCGCGCAGTTGTCCTAACTGGTGCGCTCGGTTCGACGTTTTGCGCCGGCTTCGATCTGGCGCTCAGTATCACACTGCTGAATAAGACACGGCAACCCGAAAACGAATGGGATGAAGCGCTCGCCAACGATTGGACCTTGGCGCATAAAGCCACCTTACGTGGGTACGATTTAGAGCGACCACTGATCGTTGCCGCTAATGGGCACGCGATAGCTGGCGGCATGGAGCTACTGCTCGCCGGTGATTTGAGAGTCGTAGCCAGCGGCGCCAAGCTCGGACTGTCCGAGGTGAAACTTGGGTTGATCCCCGGCATGGGTGGAACCGCGACGATTCGAGATAAAATGTCACCCGCACTTGCTGCAGAGGTGCTGCTCACAAGCAACCCGATTAGCGCCGAAACTGCGCTCGCTGGCGGTCTGCTCAACCGAGTTGTCCCTGCCGACGCCGTGTTAAACACCGCATTGGAGCTGGCCTATGCGGTAGCAGCGAATCCACCGCTGGCGGTGCGCGCGGCGCGACACGTTTTGCGCAAATCGAGAGACCTTAGTGAAGATCAATCGCTGGCACTCGAAGCGAAGTTATTAGAAGATCTGGCACAAACAGAAGATGCGATCGAAGGACCCCGAGCATTTTTGGAAAAACGACCACCCGTGTTTAAAGGGCGCTAGCGATCCATCGCCATAACAGTCGGATTAGGACCATGGAAGCAAACCACCCAGCGTGACAAAATACACATCATCCATGAACGAGCGCCGACGATCGGCAGAACCACAAACGAGAGTGCCATGACCCAATACAAGTTTTCAGTTGAGGACGAATCTACTCACACTCCTGACGCCTCGCCGAACTACAACGAGTCAGTCTATGTCAATGGATTTGAGCCCGAACGTCAATTTGGCGGTTGGATGCGTATCGGTAATCGAATCAATGAAAGGCATGCCGAAGCGCAGGTCTGCTTATATCTTCCCGACGGTCGCATCGCCTGCCAATTTCAACGTCCAGGCATCGCACACAACGACGGATTTGCTGCCGGCGGCATGCGTTATGAAGTTCACGAGGCAACAAAACGCGTGTCAATGCACTATGAGGGCGAACTCATGGTGCTTGACGATCCGAACATGCTACGTGATCCAAAACGATTGTTTACCCAAGCTATCCGCGTTCCTGGTAAGGCTAGCTTCGAATTAACCGGCGTATCGCCCGTCCACGGTGGAGAACCAGTGAGCGATGATCAGCAAACCATGTACGGGTGCGATTTTTCCTTCGGACATTTCTTTCAACACACGCGAACCGTCGGGCACATCGAAGTTGGCGGCGAGCAATGGGACTTTGATAGTTTCGGTTGGCGAGACCATTCGTGGGGCCCACGTTACTGGACGAACATCTATTTCTATCGACTCTTTATCGCGAATTTCGGTCCGGATCGCGCGCTGATGCTACTTAAAATTACCGGCCGAGACGGTGAGACGCGCCGTCATGGCGTATTGCAAATCGGCAGTGAATACGAAGAAATTACGGATATGGATGTAATAACGGAGTGGAGCGTAGAAAAGGATCCCAAAACGATTCACCTTGGGGTTCGTACAGCAAATCGCGCCGCGCAAATGGAAGGTCGGGTGCTCACGCTCGCGCCACTCAGTAATCGGCGTAAGGTCGGAGACGAATTATTGAAATCGCGAATCGCCGAGGCCTTAACGGAATGGACCTGGGACGGAATAGATGGGATCGGGGTAACCGAGTACATCGAATTTCTGGAAAATGGCGATCCCGTCGGTTATCCGATGTAAACACCGAGCCGCCGCACCATCGCGGCGCAACTTCATGGCAAAGCCACGCTGCGCGGTGATCGACTACGGGTAAGCGATGCTCAATGCCTCGGCGATCAACGCCGGTCGGCTTGCGCCATCAATTTCGATGACGTTTTCGAACGTTAATCGAATCCCGTCGTTTTTCACTTCCTCGGCATTTAATAATTTTTGACTCAGTCGCACTTTCGATCCGACCGGCACCGGTGCGGTAAAACGCATCTTATTTAAACCGTAGTTGAGCCCGCGACTACGATTTTTTAT
>CAWLAW010000106.1:0-7948 GCA_963854885.1 Gammaproteobacteria bacterium
TTCGACAATTGCCTGCGCGACCCTGCTTTGTGTGTAGCGCACGTGATTTTTAAGCAAACCTAAGAGTAACTCTTCGTCTTCGCTGGCCGTGATTTTTTCTAGATCGACCATCTGCTTGTTGCACAATGCTGGAAACACTTTATCGGCATCGTAAACAAAGGCAATTCCGCCAGACATGCCGGCCGCGAAATTTCGTCCCGTTTGTCCAATGATTACCACACAGCCACCTGTCATGTATTCGCAACCGTGATCGCCGATCCCTTCAACGACTGTCTTTGCGCCACTGTTACGCACGCAAAATCGCTCGCCAGCGATGCCACGGAAATATGCTTCTCCAGACGTCGCGCCGTATAAGGTTACGTTACCAACTAAGATATTGTCTTCTGCAATAAATGTCGCATGTCGCGGTGGGTAGACAATTAGTTTCGCGCCAGAAAGACCCTTGCCGACATAATCGTTCGCGTCGCCTTCGATCGTCATGGTGACGCCGCGGGGGACAAACGCCCCAAAACTTTGCCCAGCCGATCCGTTGAAATGAAGTTTGATGGTATCGTCCGGAAGCCCGGCGGCCCCATATCGTTTCGTTATTTCGTAACCGAGAATGGTACCGACAGTTCGGTTCGTATTCTTAATCGGTAAGATAGCGTTTACAGGTTCGCCGCCTTCGATCGCGTCTTTACAGAGCGGCACGATAGTTGTTCGATCAAGCGACGCATCGAGGCCGTGATCTTGCGCTCGGATCCGGTGGATCGCGACGTCGGGACCGACGTCCGGTCGGTGCAATATTTTCGTAAAATCGAGTCCGTGAGCCTTCCAGTGATCGACGGCTTGTTCGACCTCGAGCTGGTCAACCTGACCAACCATCTCCTGCATCGTACGAAATCCCAGTTCGGCCATATATTCCCGAATTTCTTGCGCGATAAATTGGAAAAAGTTTTCGACGAATTCCGGTTTTCCGGCAAATTTTTCACGTAATCGAGGGTCCTGAGTCGCAACCCCGACGGGGCAGGTATTGAGATGGCAAACGCGCATCATAATGCACCCCATCACCACCAACGGCGCTGTAGAGAAACCATATTCCTCTGCGCCCAGCAGCGCTGCAATAACGACGTCACGACCGGTTTTAATCTGGCCATCGACCTGGACGGTAATGCGATCGCGCAATTTATTCTCGACCAACACTTGCTGTGTTTCGGCGAGTCCCAGTTCCCACGGCACCCCAGCGTGTTTTAGCGACGTAATCGGTGAAGCGCCCGTGCCGCCGTCGTAGCCGGAAATTAGCACAACATCGGAATGCGCTTTTGCAACCCCGGCCGCAACTGTACCGACGCCAATTTCCGCGACGAGCTTAACGTGCACACGGGCAACTGGGTTTGCGTTTTTCAAGTCGTGGATAAGTTGCGCGAGATCTTCGATAGAATAAATATCGTGATGTGGCGGCGGTGAAATTAATCCAACACCTGGGGTTGAATGACGCGTCTTGGCTATTTCTGGGTAGACCTTATGCCCTGGCAACTGGCCCCCTTCCCCGGGTTTCGCACCTTGGGCCATTTTGATCTGCAAGTCGTCCGCATTGACCAAATATTCGCTGGTTACGCCGAAGCGGCCGGAGGCGACTTGCTTAATCGCGCTGCGTCTTAGATCGCCGTTCGCATCGGGGGTGAATCTATCCGAATCTTCACCGCCTTCCCCTGTATTCGAACGCCCGCCTATCCGATTTAGCGCGATCGCCAAGGTTTCGTGGGCTTCGCGACTAATCGAGCCGTAGGACATCGCGCCAGAGTGGAACCGTGACATGATCGACTCGAGCGACTCGACTTCCTCGATCGGGATCGCTTTGCGGTCCTGTTTAAATTTTAAGAGTCCGCGTAGTGTCGCATGGCGTTCGCTTTGATCATCAACCATTTGGGTGTATTCACGGAAGATATCGAAACGACCGGAACGCGTAGCGTGTTGTAGCTTGAAAACTGTATCGGGGTTGAATAAGTGGTATTCGCCATCGCGACGCCACTGGTACTCCCCACCTTGTTCGAGTTCCGGCTGTTTCACACGCCGGCGAGGAAACGCACTTTCGTGGCGCTTTTGAATCTCTTGTTCAATAATTTCAAGACCGACACCTTCTATTCGAGAAGCGGTCGAGGTGAAGTACTTGTCGATAAACGCGTGATTTAAACCAACGGCCTCGAATATCTGCGCGCCACGATACGATTGGACCGTTGATATGCCCATTTTGGACATAACTTTTACTAGGCCCTTATTTGTTGCTTTGACGTAATTGCGCATCGCTGCAGTCAACGCCGGTTCGCCCGCGCCGTGGCCGTCAATTGTCTTGAGAATATTGTCGCGCAGCATTCCATCCAGTGTTTCAATCACAAGGTAGGGGTTAATCGCGTCAGCGCCATAGCCTAGGAGTACAGCAAAATGGTGGATTTCACGCGGTTCTCCCGATTCAGTAATGAGCGCGACACGGGTTCGTTTTCCGTTACGGACCAAATGGTGGTGAACGCCGGCCATTGCTAAGGCTGCAGGAATCTGGGCGTTGTCTTTGTCTACGCCGCGGTCCGATAAAATAATGAACGAGGTGCCGCTGTCTATTGCACTATCGACTTCATCGAACATAGTTTGCATTGCTTGTTCTAAGCCAGTCGCACCTTCGGCCGCACGATATAATGCCGCTATGGTTTTGCTTTGAAAATCGTGTACCTCGATATGTTGAATTCGTGCGAGATCTCGGTTGTCCAGCAAAGGCGAATCGATTTTTATTTGCCGACAACTGAGCGCCGTCGTCTCCAGCAGATTGTGCTTCGGTCCGATTGGTGCTGAGACTTGCGTGACGAGTTCTTCGCGGATGCCGTCTAACGGCGGATTCGTTACTTGCGCGAACAGTTGTTTGAAATAATCGTATAACAAGCGCGGGCGATCGGATAACACGGCCAATGCCGCATCTGTCCCCATCGACCCAATCGGCTCGCCGCCAGTAGACGCCATAGGTGCAATTAAAATACGCAGATCTTCATGCGTATAACCGAACGCTTGCTGGCGCTGTTGCAGCGTCTCGTGAACTACCGGTTCGATGCTGGTTGGTTCGGGCAACTCATTAATATGCGTGTAATGGTCTTTTAACCAGTCGGAAAACGGTTGTTCGTCGATGTACTGCTGCTTAAGTTCTTGGTCATCGATTATCCGGCCTTGCTCCGTGTCAACTAAGAAAATTCGACCAGGGTGCAGGCGCTCTTTTATTTCAATATTCTCTGGTGGGATATCGAGAACCCCAACTTCAGAGGCCATAACCACCAGATCGTCTTTCGTAACGTAATAGCGTGATGGACGCAGACCATTGCGATCCAGTACTGCGCCGATAACTCGACCATCCGTGAAGGCAATCGAGGCTGGTCCGTCCCAAGGCTCCATCAGACAGCTGTAGTACTCGTAGAATGCGCGCCGATCGGGGCTCATCGCTTCATGGCCGCTCCAGGCTTCAGGGATCATCATCAGCACGGCGAGTGGCAGTGGTCGTCCCGCCATGTGCAAAAATTCTAAAACTTGGTCGAAGCCGGCGGAATCGGAGTTCCCTTCTAAAACGATTGGGAACAGCTTGGATAAATCATCACCGAATAAATTTGACTCGCAAAGCGCCTCTCGTGCACGCATCCAGTTGGCGTTGCCACGCAGCGTATTGATTTCACCGTTGTGGGCGATGTACCGGAACGGCTGTGCGAGCGGCCAAGAAGGAAACGTATTCGTCGAAAATCGTTGGTGGACGAGGGCCAGTGCGCTTTCGACCCGTTCGTCGAATAAGTCGGGGAACATCTGTTCAAGCTGCGACCCAATCAGCATACCTTTATAGATTAACGTGCGGTGTGACAAACTCGGAATATAGAAGAACTCCGCACCTTCGATCCCTGATCCCCAGATTTCGTGCTCCGTGCGCTTGCGGATTAGATACAGTTTTCGTTCGAAGGCGTCGTCGTCTGACAGGTCCTCAGCGCGGCCAATAAAGACCTGCTCGATTCGAGGTTGCGCCGAGCGCGCCGTCGGACCGAGCGGCGAATTGTCGCTGGGAACGATTCGCCAGCCGCACAACTGCTGACCTTCTTGCTCAATAATCGAGGCTAATTTGTCGCGACAGCGTTGTGCAGCGCTTTCATCTTGCGGTAAAAATACCAGGCCAGCACCGTACTGGCCGGTTGGCGGTAGCTCAACGCCGATGCTGCTGCACTCTTCGCGCAGAAATTTGTCCGGTAATTGGAGCAGAATGCCGGCGCCGTCGCCGGTGTTTTCTTCACAACCGCAGGCCCCTCTATGCAGCAGGTTCTTGAGCACGGTCATTGCGTGCTGAATGATCGCGTGGGAGCGACGCCCTTTCATATCGACGACAAATCCCACGCCACACGAATCGTGTTCGTACGCCGCGTCGTACAGCCCAGCTTCGGGCCGTCCGGGCTGTGGAAAATGTGGTCGAAAATCTGCCATACGGACCTACGCCTCCCTGAAGCACTATGAACAGGATTGGATGGGGTGGAAAAAAAGGACGCCGATTATAGCCTTAGCCGAGCAGAGGTGTCATCTAAAATGAACCTGCTTAGGCTCTCAAGGTGTGATTATACAGCGATTAATTGAATCAGTTAAATATTTGATTCAATTATATTTTTAATCAGAAACGACTTAAGTAAAAGAGGTTACTTGAGGCTCGAAATCGGGCGCGACCACGGTTTTGTAACGGCTAGATTGGCCGGTAATTCACGGATTGCGCGCTGCGCGGCAATCCGATCCGGATAATGTTTGTATACGACGACATACCACGCCCCTCCGGCGTGTTCCGTGACGAGCAGATCGCTGTTGGCGCCTATTTCTTTCTCGCCAATGAATTTTTCCGCTGCACGACGACTTCGACCCCCAAATAGCTGCAAAACGTACCCCGTGTTGGGTTGTTTTAACAGCCATTTAATCGAATATTTGGCAGCTTCGCCAGCTTTCTGTGTCTCGGCAGGCTTCCGGGGTTCAGGGCTATTTTGCGCCCGTTGCGGCTGCTCGGGTCGCACATCCGAGCTGCGATCGGGTTTTTTAATGATCTTTGCCATCGCAGTTGCAGGTACAACGGGTTCGGAAACCTGGGTGGCTGAGCGAATCGTGACCTGGACCTTCGATTGCGTTTCAGCCGGCGTATCAGGATCACTGGTGTTAGGATCCGCCATTGGCGGAGCAGGGGGAGGGACGCGGACCTCCTCGGTCGTTGCGCTCGCTGTGTCCCTTGAGCCCCCGTTGGTGCTTGATGATTGGCGCGGGGCAAGCGGCTGCGCCTTAGCAACCTGGGCATCATCTAAGCCGGTGCCTGTCAGTGTTCCGGGCGATCGACCACTGGAAGGCTTCGGCGCGCTTCGCGTTGGTGCGGGAGCAGATTTCCGCGCTGTGTCTCTAGGTAGTGTTAGCGCTTGTTCAGTTAGTGGTGCCTGTGTTGGTAAATCGATTGCAACATCGGCGTTTAGTGAGTCCGAAGGTATTTCGGCGTTGAAAAACGCGAAGAGTAAAAATAAGCCGATTAATGCGGCTCCAATTATCACATAACGCCGCGCCGGGTCGGAACCTGGTCGACTGGGTCGGTCACTAATTATTTGAACTTGGCGTGCCAGGACAAGCGCTTTGCCAGGCACGCCATTCGACTGCTGATAAATTTGCGCAACCTCAGCATCGTTTAGCGGGATTTCAACTGTCCCGTAAGCCGCATTCCAGCGGTGCTTAAGTAGCTCGAATGTTTGTTGAGTATTGAACCGAGGCACTTCAACAACATGGACCAGCGTTTGTCCGGCCGATCCTTGTTGTAAATGCTCTACGAGCGGCGTTTGTGACGGATCCGCTGCAACGATTATCTTAAGTTCTGTTGACTCGTCTATTGAGTGAGCGAGGTCAGTGAGTCCGCTTGGGGTATCAGATGGCAGCTTATGCGCATCGTCAATGGTGAGAATAATTGTTTCACCGCGAGCATTCGCGGCTTTAATCGCGCGACGCACGCTTTCGAGCAGACGCGTCTTATCTGCTGGCTTCGGAATCTCCAGTTCTTCCGCGATTTTGCTCAGTAAGGTACTTTGATTGAGGGCTGCCCCACCTATAAATTGAAGTAAGCGCCAACTAACTTCAACGTTGTCGCAAACCTGTGCGAGCATCGCGGACTTACCCGCTCCCGGCGGACCACTGATGACGATGATCTGGCGGCCGAATTCGACGAGATGGCGGACGAGATCGATGCGTTGCCGTATCGCCGGTGTTTCGAAATACGACTTTGATCCGTGGCCGTGGACAAAGGGATCCAAGCCAGTCGATACACGGGATTGCGCTGGCGACGAAATGGAAGCGGCATTCATGCTAATTCGTTAGTCGTTTGTAACGTTTAAGGCTCAGCAAAGTAATTGATCTGGAAAATCCTTTGATGCTCGGCCATGGCAAATCGATCGGTCATACCTGCCACATAGTCTGCGACGAATTCGGCGACAGAGCTACAACCGTCGTCATTTCCAATTAGGTGATGATCCGGAAGCAATTCTGGATTTTGAATGAATGTTGCAAAAAGTTCGTTGACTACACGCCCAGCACTGCGAACATTCTTCAGGACGTTGTCATGGTGGTATAGCTCACGTCGCAGCAACTGCTTTAGCGCCAGATGCTCCTTATCTACGCTTTCACTAAACCCAATAAGTGGCGCGCCGTGTGCGCGAACGTCGCCGACCGATCCGGGCGCGAATTGTTCCAACCTATTTTTCGATGTCTTGATCAGATCGACGACAAAGTGATTCATCATCTCGCGAATAACATAGTAGATAACCCGACGGGAATCAGCCTCGTTGGTTCTTTTCTTAGCCGACGCGTATAGATTTGAAAATAATGGGTGTTCGAGCAGATGTTCTACGGTCAATAGATTCGCGCGCAACCCGTCATCAACATCATGATGATTATAGGCAATTTCATCGGCCAAATTAGCTAGCTGTGCCTCTAACGACGGTTGCGTATTGTTGAGAAACCGCTGCCCAACTGGACCCAGTTTTTGCGCGTGTTCGGCGCTACAGTGCTTGAGTATACCTTCGCGAGAATCAAATAATAAATTCAACCCGCGAAATTCGAAATATCGTTCCTCTAAGTACTCAACGATGCGTAGTGATTGCCGGTTATGTTCGAAGCCGCCGAAATCTTTCATGCAGGTGTTGAGCGCTTGCTGACCTGCATGACCAAAGGGCGTGTGGCCTAGGTCGTGCGCTAACGCTATCGTCTCGGTCAGATCTTCATTGATCGCCAACGCGCGTGCAACGGTTCGAGCTATCTGTGCCACTTCTAGTGAGTGGGTTAACCGAGTTCGAAACATGTCGCCCTCGTGGTTCACAAAAACCTGCGTTTTGTACTCTAAACGTCGGAACGCGGAACAGTGAACGATCCGATCTCGATCACGTTGGAACTGCGATCGAAATTCCGGCGTGCGCTCCTCGTACTGCCGACCGCCTGCCGACTGTTCATTAACAGCGTAGCTGGCAAGCTGATTTTCTGAGGTTCTGGCTTCGGCTAACATGCTCATCGCGCTTAGATATTCTGCACACTGCGAATGACGAGTTGAAATTCATCATTTGGATAGTCGTCGGTTACAAAACAGTCGCCAATTGCGCGCATCAACACTAAACGAATACGTCCGTCGCGATTCTTCTTATCGACTTGCATTGCACTCAGTAGCGATCCAGCATCGAGGTTCGCCGGCGGCTTCGTGGGTAATCCAGCGCGTTCGACCAGTGAGACGACGCGCGACAGATCCTGATCCTTGATTAAACCCATCCTATTCGAAAGATCTGCCGCCATGCACATGCCGCACGCTACCGCCTCGCCGTGTAACCAACGACCGTAGCCGAGTACGTTTTCGATACCATGACCGAATGTGTGACCTAGATTTAGCAACGCTCTAACCCCGGATTCG
>CAWLAW010000107.1:0-7926 GCA_963854885.1 Gammaproteobacteria bacterium
CCGAGATTGAAAATGCCAACGGCAACCTTGAGAAAGCGATCCATCATTTTGAATCAGCAATTAGAATCGAGGACGGGCTGAATTACATGGAGCCACCAGATTGGGGCCATCCGGTTCGCCATGAATTGGGCGCCGTGTTGCTCGCAAATGGCCGTGCATTTGAGGCCGAAACCGTTTTCTGGGGAGACCTAAGGCGTAATCCAGAAAACGGGTGGGCACTGCATGGCGTTTGGCAAAGTCTCGTACAACAAGGTAAAAAAACTCGCGCTGGCGAGGTTGAAGCGCGGTTTCGCAATGCCTGGCAAGATAGTGACGTTAGCTTAAAAAATGGTCGCGCGATGCAGCGCTAACTTTGTGCTGCCCATTCCATGAACAAATCCTACGCATCGAATTGGCAAACCGAGCGCGGCTCTTGCGGTGGATTATCCACAACACGGTCCACGATTCCGTCGTAATCCGCACCACCGTAGCGAACAAAACATTCGGCAAAGATGTTCGGCATCTTTCTGTAAGGCGAAATCCCGAGTTCCCTTAAAAGTGCGTCGATATATTGCTGAAAACGCGTACTGACGGCGCACGAGCGAGATGGCTCAAAAGTGACGTGATCACGCTTCCATTGCCGGATCGAATCTATGCTCTGCAGTTGTGTCGCGGCATCCGGCAATTCGAGATCGCCACGTAGTGCCGCACCCAACCAAAGCGCGCCAATTTCGGCCGCCGGAATATGCATGAACCCGTGGTTATATCCGGCGAACGCCAGATTCGGGATCTGAGGATGAACGAGATGACGATACAACTGCACCCCATCGGATTCACTCTCAATCATATCGCGATAAATTTGCGGCAAAAATGGAAAAACCGGTGTGCCTGAACCGACCGATAAGACCACGACGTCGGCTGCTATCTCCTCATTGTTAGCAAGAACTAAAGTACTACTCGTAAAGCCTTTAACTTCTGCTTGATGCGGTTCGATCGACCCATCAGCAACCATAGAATAATAGGCTTGCGGGGCCATCGCGGTCGCTGAACACATGTCTTCGGAAAAGCTATGCATCGGTGTGACTCTGTTGAGACGCTCTTGAGCCATCGGTTCCGTCGAACTTGCATGGCCACGGATATGCGAGCGAACAAGCGCGCCGATCGTGCGCCAAAATCCTTTGACGAAAAATTCCAGATACCGGTGCACCGCACGTTCGACTCGACCCGAATGCACCCAGCTCGGCATAAAAAAAGTCGTCGCGCGCGCGAACAACAGGTAACTGTAATGTGCGCCCAAAAGATGAAACGGCACGAGCCAGCGAGGTGTTCGGAAAACATGCGCCACCGATAGGGCAGACGGCGCAGCGAATGCGCACATGTCGACTGCGCTCTTACCGAATCCGACGACTGCGACTTTTTTATCACGAAATACTTCGAGCGACTCGACGTCACGCTCGCTTATCACGTTTCCCTTAAAATTATTTTTACCGGAAAATTCCGGTCGGTAGTTTTGTTCGGCGTATTGCCCGATAGAAACGATGGCGTAATCGAATTCGAGTTGTTGTTCTCCGCCGTCGTGCACGACGGTCACGGTCCAACCTTCGCCTGTATCAAGCATCGAGGTGACCGTATGTTCTAGGCGGACATCGAGAGCGAAATGATCGATTGCGGCCTCAATATAAGCGATGATCTGTGCTGCAGTCGGATGTTGGTCAGGCTGCTCGGGCCACGGAAAATCGATGAACGTGTACTGTTCGCGACTATTTTGCAGGCGTACTTGCGGATACGTTAACGCCCATATGCCGCCAACCTGCGCAGCTTTGTCGAATAGCACGCATTCATGCCCGAAACGACGCAACACGCCGGCAAATGCGATTCCAGAAATTCCTGCACCGACGATAGCGATCCGCATGGCCATTCCTCCAAGCCTTACGCTGACGCAAAACTAAGGCATCCGTGAAGTCAGCAGCTCCTAGTAGTTTGCGTTCACCTGCTCGACTACGGAGGCATTTCGCCCTCTAAGCATTATCAAGCATCGGGTTAATTAGAAACTTCTCGCCGGTCGACTTGCGTTGATAACGTTGTGCGACGGCAACTTCTAAGGCCTGGGCCATCGAGATCTCATCGGTATAGTGGCTGGCGAAGGTCGTCGTGATTTCACGTGCGACTCTTTCGCGTAATTCCTGCCCTTTCTCGGGGCCCATTCGAGCCATAAACGCGGTCAATTCCCCACGCCATACCGTAGTTTCGATTGAGAATCGTCGGCGAGAGATCCAACATGCCATAACTATAGACCTGCTTGTGGATTGTCGAACCATAACGATTTTCCGGCTTAGGATTCGCGCCTTGAACGCGTTCCATTGCCGTTAATATTTGACTTGCGATTGTGCCACCACCGATCGCATCGAACGCGATCGTCGCGCCCGTTTTTTCGAGCGCATTACATAGATCATCCATGAACGATTTCGCGCTTGAGTCGCAGACGAATTTCGCACCGATGTCTTTTAAGACATTAACCTGCGCCTGACTTCGAACAATATTGACTAGCAATACGCCGTCGGCCGAGCACAATTTATTCAGCATTTGTCCGAGATTCGACGCCGCCGCCGTATGCACGAGCGCGTTATGATTTTCCAACTTCATCGTTTCGACCATACCGATCGCGGTTAGGGGGTTAACAAAACAAGACGCACCTTGTTTTGCTGTTGTCCCGTCCGGCAACGTCAAACAAGCTTGGGCGGCGATACAACGGTACTGTGAATACATAGCCCCGCCCAAAACAGCGACCGTTTTGCCTAGCAGAGCCTGGGCTTGCGCAGATTCGCCCGCTTCAACGACGACCCCCGCCCCTTCATTTCCGATCGGTAAGGATTTCTCAAGACGTGCCGAAAACGCGCGCCGGCTTTCGGCAGGTATAGGCGCACGCAGTGTTGGTGTCCCGCTGTTATCAATTAGCTCCGCCGCAGTCATATCTGCCGGTCCGAGCAAGGTACCTAGATCCGAGGGGTTAATTGGGCTGGCTCCAATCTGAACCAAGACTTCATTCGCCGACGGTGTTGGAACCTCAACGCTTGCGAGGGAAACTTCAATAAAGCCGCTGTCGCGGAACGTCGATTGCAATTGCAGTGCGGTTTTCATGGTTTCCTCTTAAATGACTGGATCAATATTTTCGCATAACGAACGGCTGCATTTATCACGCGAGAGCAAACAATAAAACGTTCTGCTAGTTAGGCAGCTCGCAAAATCATCGCCGAAGTCGGAACCGCGTTCCCAGCCGATACAAATGCGTAGTTCGCATCCGGCACTTGGCAACGCGCTACGTCGCGCAACTGCCGTACCGCTTCTATGGTGTTTTGCATTCCATGGATATAGCCTTCGGACAGATTTCCACCGCTGGTATTTAGTGGCAGTGCCCCATCCGGCCAGCGTAGTCGCCCCTTAGCCACGAAATCCCTACCTTCACCGCGCTGGCAAAATCCATACTCTTCGAGAGCCATGAGCACGAGTGGGGTAAAATGATCGTAAATGAATAGCACATCGATATCAGCGTGAGAAATACCCGCATCAGCAAATATCCGTTTCCCGATGACGGTTGCTTCTGATTCTGGGGATTCCAAGTCACGTACCATGAAGCGATTATTCCAGCTACCGCCGCCGAGGCCGCCTGAAGCGATATATACAGGAGGCTTCCGTAAATCTTGCGCACGTTCGGCGCTGGTCACGATTATTGCCGCACCGCCGTCTGTTTCGAGACAGCAATCGAATAATCGCAATGGCGTCGAAATCATGCGCGAATTCTGATGATCGTCTAAGGTCATTTCGCGACCGTGCATAATCGCATCCGGATTCAGATTCGCGTGGTGCCGACATGTGAGCGCGATCTCAGCAAAGTCTTCGGAACGCGTCCCGTACAAATGCATATGCCGGCGCGCCGCCATGGCCACCATTTGCGCCGGAGAAAACAACCCATACGGGGACATATAACTCGATGCACCGGCCGCCCCAGCAGCACTCGAGGCTTGCCCGAATCGCGCCGTACCGCGGCCCGACCGTTCATTCATAGCGCGGAACGCCACGACTGCTTTTGCTTGTCCAGTGGCCACCGCCATGGCTGCCAACAAAACTGAGCCTAAAGGCCCCCCGCCGCCGCCGTACGCGACTTCGCTAAAGAATCGCAATTCTGGAATAGCGAGATTTCGCGCAATGTCCACCGCATCGTTGTTGTCCATTGTGTATTTCGTGATGCCATCAATATCTGATGGCTTAAGACCGGCGTCCTCGATCGCTGCACCAATCGCCTCACAAGCCAAGGTCAATTCACTGCGTCCAGAATCCTTAGAATATTCTGTGTGTCCAATGCCAACAATGCAGGTTTGATCGCAAAGTGATTCCATTGATTATTCCTTAGACCTTCGAGATTGTTTACGTGTCTCATTTCATGAGCGACACTTTCAGCACGAAAGTGATCAGGATAATCCGCCGCGACACAAACTATTCGTCTGGCGCTCCGTATCTTCACGGTTTTTGTACGGCGAGCGTCGATCCGATACCGCGACCGAATAATCGGGATTAATGCGCAAAACTTCCGCCCCATGGGGCTTCGCCTCATCCAATCGATCGATTTCAACATAGCACGAACAGAGCATTAGGTGAGCAATCAAATGATCGGGGTTTCGCGTAATAACGCGGCGAAATATCGCAATGGCTTGGTCGTAGTTTTGCAGTAATCGATGTGCCTGGCCTAAAGCCCATAAATAGTTAGGCGTATAGCGCGGGTTTAAACGCGTGGCATGCTCAATTAACGGGATCGCGTCCGCGGGTTGGCCGGAAAAATTCAGAACCTCGCCCAAGCTGATGTATCCATCGGCGAAGTTCGGATCAAATTGGACGGCCTTTCGCGCGGCCTCGATTGCTTGATCATGTTCCTGTCGCGCGACGTGGCCGAACGCTAAGGTTTCATACGCCGTTGGCTGAGCGTCGTCTAGCGCCAGCGGTTGGCGCCCGTGCTCGAACAACTTGTCAAGTAAGTCCGGCGTATTACTCCATTGATTGACCAACTCCATAAGATAGGTTCGGCCTAGAAACGCGTGCGCTTGCGCATAATTTTCATCTAAGGAAATCGCTTGTTCGAATAGTTCGCGAGCCTGGGTGTTAGCCGCGCGGTCACGCCGTACGTACTGTTCCCTACCGCGAACAAACGCGTCGTAGGCTTGCAAGTTTTCGGTCGGCGCGCCGCCCACTCTAGGGCGTTCGCCGGCGGTTAGTTGGACGGTTAACGCCGCGACGATTTGCTGGATGACTTCATCCTGGACGGCGAAAATATCGTCCAGCTGCCTATCGTAGCGTTCGGCCCATAGATGGAATTTCGATTTCACGTCGACGAGTTGCGCGGATATCCGTACCCGATCGCCATTCTAACGGGGTCGGGCAATCCGAATGAGCGCCTCTATCAGGGCGGCATTTTCGACAAACTTTATCGATAAACCGAGTTTAAGAAAACTCTGACTAGAGTATCAGCAAAGATTACCTTGATTAAGATTTCGTAGTGTCGAGTCGGAACTCTCGGTATCCTTGATCGGCATAGTAGAGGGCATATGAGGAGTAGAAGTGATTACAGCGCCAGATATGAAATTTCACCAGCCGGAAGATCCGGACGATCATTTGTGGTCGGAAACGAACTATTTTTCGTTTCACATTCCCGAGATGCAGCTTAATGGAACCATCTACTCGTTGTTCCGCCCCACGCTAGGTGTGATGACCTCGTTTATCCATATTTGGGCAGGCAGCACGACAAACCATCAAGAGACCTTGTACACAGACGGCCGCGCTCATTTGCCGATCCCAAGCGGCCAAGACCTCGATGACTACAGCTTAGCGAATGGATTGCATATCAAAGTCTTACCCGGCAATGGCGGCAATCGCGACTATCAACTGGATTATATCGGTTACAACGATAGCGAGCTGCATTTATCGTTTCGCGGTCTAATGGAGCCCTATGACATCCACGACCCCGGCATGGATCCCCTCGCCGACAGTGGCATCGCCACTTGGAGCGACGCGTACAAAAACGGGCATTTCGATATGACCGCGCACGTCACCGGCGAATGCCGATTACATGGCAAATCTTACTCAGTGGATTGCGTTTCGACCATGGATCACAGCTGGGGTGCGCGAGCGGAATGCAATATAAATAACATGTCGTGGTTCCATTCTAGTTGGGGCCAAGATCGAACAATTCACTGTATCTTCATGCTAGATCCACACGGCCTTGGAGAGTCGTACGGCCAGTTCATGCACGGATACGTACTTGAGGGCGACAAGGTTTTTGGAATCAAAGCAGGGACTGGCACCGCGCAACGTAATGGTCTTATCCAAGAGTCGCTTGATATCACCGTTACCGACGTTCGAGATCGAAAATTCAACTTTCAGGGTCGATCGATCGCAAACAATCAATGGAACGCGTGGCCAGGATTGTGCGTATACCACTCGCTGATGGAGTGGCAATTGGACGGTCAGATCGGCTATGGGGAATGTCAGGACTTGATCAGTCTTGCCTACATCACCTCAGGTGGCAGCGTCGAATGATGTCACTTAAAGAGCGCGGCGGTATCTGCGTGCGGTCGTTGCGCCTCTGAATCCATGGGGAGCTGACTACTTCTAAAACAACGTCAGCCGCCGGCTATTTCAAAACAGGCGATCTTCATCTTGCTCGCTAAGTAAATGGTCGAGTGCGCTATGAAAATTCTGCGGCCCCACTTCGTTCTTGCCGAATATGAATGTCGCATTCGCATCTGTATTCATTCCCAGTTGGATCTGCCGCCCGCCCTTATAATCCTCCTCCTCAACAACGTATTTGAAACGCTCAATCGCATCGGCAAGCGCTTCTCGTTCTGCGCCCTGCTTCGGTTCTTGTTTGTAGATGTGATTCTGAATCGTGATAGATTTATCTGGCGACGAACCCGGGAAAACCTGCGACAGCATTCCACCGGCAGGCGACAACGCATTACCCGATGTGATCGCAAACGAATTGTTCGGGAAGACCAACTTCACGTCCAGCATCGCTTCGCCGGTCACCCATTCCGTTACGGGTTTATTAAGTCGCTGAAGGATGTCGCTTGAAGGTGCTGCGATCCGTTGATGCGGCCCAAAGGGATATGGACCAAACGTTTCACACGCCATAACATTGTTCGTCACCATCGCAGCCAGCGTATCTGAGTGTAGTGACGCGATATGGTAGAACTCAATATAACCGTCCATCGCGATTTTCCAGTTCGGCCCCTCGATGACGTTCTGGCCCAAGAGCGTCCAGGTATCTAACCGGTAGGACGTTAATTCATCCAGCATCTCACCGAGAAACGCTTGGATGTCGAAGCGACGACCCGGGGTCAAACACACGAATATCAGGCCTGCAACCTCGCAAGTGTATAGCTCGACTAGCTGGCGCCGGCTGGCGTCGACATGGCCGAACTTTGCCTCGTCCAAAATCCCTATCAACGAGCCTTTTTGGTTGTAAGTCCAACTATGGTAGGGGCACACGAAACGGCTGCGGTTGCCACAACCGGGTTCAGCGACATGAGCACCGCGATGGCGACAAACATTTAAGAACGCCCGTGCTACGCCATCTTTCCCTCGCGTTAAAAGCACCGGAGTCCCGACGATATCAAGGGCCTTATAGTCTGACTCGTTCTTCAGTTCGCACGACAACCCGACGAGTACGGGCCCCTCGTGGAATATTTTTTGCACCTCTGCGTCCCATCGGGCATGCTCGCGATAATCCGCCACCGGCACAGCTTTCACCTCAGCCATACTATCGGTCGTATTGTTTTTTACGTGGTTGTACAGTTCCATAGCGACCGACTCGTACACCTCTCGGCGCATTGCTCCGCTACCCGTTGGGTTCTTCATCTTAGCGTTCGCTCCCATGCTTCTTGGCCGTGATTCGAGCTG
>CAWLAW010000108.1:0-7906 GCA_963854885.1 Gammaproteobacteria bacterium
GTCGCACTAAATGATTGCGGCGTGTCCGATATCGCGGTGGTTACCGGATTTGCAGCTGGTGCGGTGGAGCAGGCAATACGCGACTTGAAACCAACCGTTAGTGTGCCTAAAACTATCTTTAATCCCTTCTTCAACGTCGCCGACAATCTCGCCAGTTGCTGGATGGCGCGCAACCACATGACCGAGGACTTCATCTTGCTCAACGGCGATACGGTATTCGAGCCAGCAATATGCCAAATATTGCTCGACGCCCCGCCAGCAGAAATCACCCTAGCCATCGATCACAAATCTAGTTACGACTCCGATGACATGAAAGTTCGACTGTCGGGAACGAAACTTCTCGAGGTTGGGAAGACATTGGAGCCAGAGAATATCGACGGAGAATCGATTGGAATGATGAGGTTTCAAGGGGCAGGACCCGGCCGATTCGTGACCACGCTCGAGCAAATCATGCGCACCCCAAATAGCCTCAGCTGGTGGTATCTCAAGGCCATCGGCATTCTTGCCGAGCGCGATGTCGTCGAGACTCAATCGATAGCCGGCTACCGTTGGGGTGAAGTCGACTACGTTCAAGATTTAGAGAACGTGCGGGAGATGTTCGGCCCGGCAGCAAAGTAAGCTCGTGTCCTGCAGCTAAGCCATCCGATTATCGGGAGTCCGTTAGAAAATAACTCCGTATCGGTTGCAGCGTCGAATCGAACTCATAAACCAGCGGCCGTCCGGTTCGTATCGCCAGGCGTTCGACGTCTGCTCCGTCCAATCCTGTGAATTCCTTAATCAATACGCGCAAGCTATTTTTGTGCGCAACAATTAACAACGTTTGGCCATCGCGAACAGCTGGCGCTATGGCCTCTTCCCAGACTGGCCGAACGCGCTGCCAGGTTTGGAACATGCTTTCGGCACGCGGCAATAAGATAGCCGGTATATGTTCGAATTGCGCTTGATTTCCCGGGTAACGGGGATCGGATAATTCCAACTCAGGGGGCGATACATCAAATCGACGCTGGCAACTAATCACTCGCCGAAATCCAAACTTGAACACTGAGGCAATCGGGCCAAGCCCTTCCAATGCGCCGTAATGGCGTTCATTTAGACGCCAGTCGCAGTGACTTGAGATATTCGGGCATTGCATTGCGGATAAGACGATGTCTAACGATTTTTTCGCCCGTTGCAATTGTGATGTATACGCGGCGTCGAAGCTAAAACCAGCAGCGCCGAGTAATTTTCCGGCCGCAGCCGCCTGGCGCTCACCCCCAGTCGTTAAACTCACGTCCGCCCAACCAGTTAGCCGGTGTTGCGTATTCCATTCGCTTTGCCCATGGCGTAGGAGCACAAGCTGTAACGGTTTGTTTATCTCGGACACCGCGCTAGGACCCGGCCGCGTCCGTCGGAAAATGAAATGTCTCGATACCTGGCTTATCGCCGTACGCAGTCGTGCATCGCACAAGCCTTGTCGCGCGCGAGATGCGTATTTCGCTAGAAGTTCGGGACATCGTCAAATTGTCGCCTATAATTCGATTAGAGTTTCCATGATTATAGGGGCGAGTGATGACAGACATAAAACCTTTTCGCGTCGAAGTCGCGGAACAAGAATTGGACGATCTGCGAAGCCGAATAAAAGCAACGCGTTGGCCAGAACGTGAAACGCCGGACGATTGGAGCCAAGGGATCCCGCTAAATTACCTTCAAGAGTTATGTGCTTACTGGAGCGACTCCTACGATTGGCGACGCTGCGAAACCTGGTTGAATGACTTGCCGCAATTCACCACGGAAATCGACGGCCTGGATTTCCATTTTTTGCATATCCGGTCACCTAACGAGAATGCAACGCCGCTCGTGATGACGCACGGATGGCCGGGGTCGATTATAGAATTTTCTAAGGTCATCGGGCCGTTGACCGATCCTGCGAGCCACGGCGGCGATTCTGCCGACGCGTTTCATCTTGTTTGCCCGACGCTACCGGGATTCGGTTTTTCTGGAAAACCGACGAAACCGGGGTGGGGAATCGAAAAGATCGGCCAAGCTTGGGGGCAGTTAATGGCACGGCTCGGGTACGACAAATACTTTGCGCAAGGCGGCGATTGGGGCGCAGTTGTTACATCTAGCATTGGCGTCACAGAATCGGATCACTGCATTGGCATTCATACGAATATGCCGGTTGTAAGTCCGAGCGAAGCCGTCATGGAAAATCTAACGGATTTTGAAAAAGACGCGATGGCCGGCGCGCAGTATTACTGGGATTCAGGATCGGGCTATTCAAAACAGCAGAGTACGCGCCCACAAACGATCGGTTACGGATTAGTCGACTCCCCAGTCGCGCAAGCTGCCTGGATAGTTGAAAAATATTGGGACTGGACAGATAGCGACGGGCATCCGGAAAACGTGCTCACGAAGGACGAACTGCTCGACAATGTAATGCTTTATTGGTTGCCGGCCGCCGGCGCAAGCTCCGCACGAATTTACTGGGAAAGCTTTGGGATCCTGGGCGAGAAGCAAGTAGATATCCATGTTCCCGCTGGGGTTAGCATTTTCCCGCATGAGATTTTTCGCTCATCTGAACGTTGGATAGCCGAACGCTATAAGAATCTAGTGCACTACAATGTGTTGGAAAAAGGTGGACATTTCGCCGCATTCGAGCAGCCTAAAACGTTCGTCAGTGAACTTAGAACGTGTTTCGGAAAAATGCGCTAAAGGATAAGTGATAGGTTCTCGATAGCCCGAAACCGAGCGAACGAAGCAACAAGTTCGTCCGCTATCGCGCTCGCCGATAGCGGACGATTGCGACTTCGCCTAGTTCTGCGCCGCAAGAGGACGTTGCATAATCTCTGCAAAGCTTTCGAGTATTCTTAACGTCAAACCCCAAATCACGTGATCGCCGTAGCGGATCCCGGGAAACGTTGTGGCAGTCCCACTCATCGGGTATTCCAATTCCGTGGCCGAGTTTCGATCAAACAAATGCTGGAGTGGCACCCAAAAGACGCTCGCCACTTCATGCCGCTCGCGAACTCGCGCAGTGCTCCGCGCACCTGCACCAACGTAATATACAAACGGCGACAGTAACTTCAGGTGCTGGCGTTCGATTTGCCGCACGGGAAGTGGTCCGACGAGTTGCTGCGCGTGCAGTATTAATCCGATTTCTTCCATTGTTTCGCGCTCCGCAACCGCATTTGCGCTCGGATCCCCGGCATCCGCTCTACCCCCCGGGAAGGCCACTTGGCCAGACCATGGATCACCCTCGCGTTCCGCTCGGCGGATGAAACAAACATCGAGATCGTTTTCGCCTTCGGCCAAAATCATGGCGACCGCCGCCTGACGATAATTTGCTTCAAAATTTGCCGGCGCATGCGCGCTGCTGGCAAGATTCGTGCGTATGTTATCTATAGTGATCAAGCATCTAACCTTTGGAAAATATACGACGCGAACGCGTTTGCCTTAGGTCGAATCTTTGTCACGTTTTTCGGGTAGGACATCAACGAACTTAGGCCGCACTGGAAGACAAAAATTCTTTCTGAGTATCGGAAAATGCGTTGCATATTTTGTCGATTTGCTCGGTAGTATGCGCGGCGCTGACGCTACATCGGAGTAAATAACAGGCTCTTGGAGTCGCGGGTGGGAATACTAAATTCACGTATATCCCCCGTCTCAACAGGCCCGTCCACAGCGCTAATGCTTCATCAATGTCGGGCACCAAAGCTGCAATCACGGGGCTCGGATGAGGTCCCAACTCATAGCCGAGCGAAGTCAGATGCTCGTAAAGTCGATTTGCGTTGCGCCACAATGCATCGCGTAATTCCGGGCGCTTCCTTAGTGCAGCCAATGCGGCCCGCGTGGAAGCAATAACCGACGGGCACATAGATGCGGTGAAAACGTACGGCCTGCTCGACATTCGAATCAAATCGAGTTCCGGCAGATCGCTAACGCAAAAGCCGCCAGTTGCGCCCAGGCTTTTGCTGAATGTGCCGGTAATGAAATCGACGCTGTCATGTTCGTCCGCGACTTCAACAAGGCCGCGTTCACCCAGCACTCCGAGTGAGTGCGCCTCGTCGACTAAAAGATAGCCGCCGTATTCTCGCTTGACCGCAGCGATCTCTGACATCGGTGCGCGATCGCCGAGCATACTGTAAATCCCTTCAATGACGATGAGCGCATTTGGCGCACGCGCACCGAGTCGGCGTAGACGTTTTGCTAAATCGTTGGCATCGTTATGGCGAAATCGAATCACTTCCGCGCCGCCCATTTTGCAGCCGTCGTAAATGCTCGCATGGCAGTCCGCGTCAATAACGATAACGTCATCTCGGTCAGTCAAGGCGGACAAAATACCAAGATTCGCCAAATACCCGGTGGAAAAAATAATCGCCGATTGGCGACCAAAAAATTCAGCGATGTCCTGTTCTAATGCAATGTGACTCGCGAAGGTACCATTGGCCATCCGCGATCCGGTCGTGCCTGTACCTTCAGCGCTCACGGCATCTCGCGCTGCAGCGACACACGATGGGTCGAAGGTTAGTCCGAGATAATTGTTCGTTCCGGCCATTATCATTTCTTGGCCATTCACTATCGCTTCCGTCGGCGAGATAATTCGTTCAACGACGACATCGAAAGGCTTTGCACCAGTTTCCGCAAGCGCGCGACGTCTTTCGGCAAGCGCATCAAATTTGCTAAACAGACTCATCCGGCCGCCGCGATAAGCTTTTGCAGTTCGTTCATAAGTTCTTCAACGGTTTGAACGTTCGGCAATACGTTTAGCGGAATCGAGACGTCAAACTCGTCCTCCACTTCAAGTAACACCTCCATTAATTGGGCCGAATCAATGCCTAGGTCGCTCGCCAGCATCGTCTCGGCGGTCACAACAATGCCTTTCTCTGCATGTGGTTGCAGCAAACCGCATAGCACGGCCAGTCTCTCGTCAAACGTATCCATCAATTGCGTCCCAAATTTCTCCGCGCCACTAAGGTGCCGACAATGCTCGCGGTAACCCGTCAGCCAACTCTACTTGTGGTTGCCACCCGAATGCCCGCGTAATGGCGCCATTATCACACACCCACCGCGGATGCCTGAGTTCGCGTAGCTTCCACGGCGTAAGCATCGGTTCGTAGCCAAGTAGGCGGGCCAATTTCAGATTCGATTGTGCCAAACTATTCATGACGACTGCGGGGATGGGAATCGATCGTATCCGACGCTGTAGCACGTCCTCGGCCAGGGCCACGACATCCGGCATAGAATATCCATCCGGTCGGCCATCGTGCAGTTCGTATATGCCGGCTGGTGGATTTGGATCGGCAACCCAACACGAGACCGCTGCGACGAAATCGTTAATGTAGATCAACGAAAATCGCTGTTCGGCGACCCCCCAAATCGGCGCGAACCCACGGGACATCGCTTTAAATAGCGGAAGTAACTCCGTATCACCGGGACCGTAAACGGCCGGCGGGCGAAAGATAGTGGCAGTCGTGCGCGAATTCATCGCGTTGAGTACGTCTTCTCCAGCCCTTTTGCTAGCCGCGTACGGCGACACTTCCGGCGACGATGCGGCGAGCGACGACACTAACAAGAATCTCGTGAGCGTCGATTCCCGAGCCGCGCCATTGACCAACGATCGCACGGCATCCTCATTAATGCGCATAAACGCGGATTCGGTCCCACCGCGCACCGCGCCCGCGCAATGGATAATCGTATCAACGCCGCCGATGAGATCACTAATATTGGTTTGCTCGCTAAGATCCCCCTCGATCACTTCGACAGAGTTCGGCAAATATTTTGTTTTTCCGATTGACTTAGGTCTAACAAGCACTCTTATTCGATGCCCAGTGCGAGCCAGATCCTGAACAATAGCACCACCAATAAATCCGGTCGCACCCGTTACGGCGATTCGACGGGTTGTCACTGATTAGAGTGCGGCCGAGCGTTCAAGCTGCGCTCGAATGGGGCAGGGGATTAAACGTGAAACACACATGGATGATAGCTCGTCGATCGCAACAGACTTGGAATTATCGTATTTACCGATTAAATTTCGCGCCACGGCGGCCGAGATAGGACGATTAGAACGCAGACGCGCTCACAGGGGATTATATCGACCCAATTTCGGTCCGAGCGGCGGCCGCGATGGTGACAAAACAGGACGGATTTAACGAACAAAGAACGTTCGTCAAGAAGCCATTTGGCGCGGGCCTAACCCGCCGCCTGCATTCCGGATTTGCCCCATTGTGCACGTTCCATAAAGTCTTCACGTGTTCTAAATCGCGATAACTTGCCCGAAGATGTGCGGATCAATGTGTGTAGTGGAACGAGTTCGATGATGCAATCAACCCCTAGGTCGGCTCGAATCGTGCGGTCCATTCGCTCAATGAGATTGCGACGTTTCTCCAAATCAGCTTCACGACACTGAACGACAACGACTGCTTGCTCGTGGCCATCGGCGTGCGGAACTGAGAAAGCGGAGGCGTCACCGGGGCGAACCTCGGGTTGCTGTTCGGCCAAATACTCAACATCTTGGGGCCAAATATTGCGGCCGTTAATGATAATTAGATCCTTCTTGCGGCCGGTAATCAGAATGTCACCGTTGGCGCGGTAGCCGATATCACCCGTATCTAACCATCCATCATCGGATAAAACATCTGGGTGGTTTGTGCTGTCGCCGAAATATCCAGACATAACACTGGGGCCTTGAACAAAAACGCTGCCGCATTGGCGCTCTGGCACCTCATCGCCGTTTTGATCTTTGATGACCACCTGATGTCCAGCTAACGGCTTGCCACAATTTACGAACTGATTGGCCCGCGATATTTTCGATTGTAATAGCTCGGGGTCAACCGGCACGGCACGTTGCGATTCGCTTAAGTGCTTGCCATCAACCCATTCAGACATTAGCCCCTGGCCGAGGGGTGCAAAGCTAACTGCAAGGGAAGATTCCGCAAGGCCATAACACGGTAGAAACGCGTTTGGGTTAAATCCACTCGGCGCAAGTTCCGCGGCAAATTTTAATAACGGCTCAGGGCGTATCGTCTCGGCGCCAATCCCCGCGACTCGCCAGGCGCTTAGATCAAGCATTGCCGCGTCATCTTTGCGTAATCGTCGCGCGCACAGCTCGTAGCCGAAGGGCGGTCCGAACGAAATTGTTGCCTTACTCTCTGACATGCGCACGAGCCACTGACGCGGCCGCATCGCGAATTCGCGAGTACCGAGATAGTCGACAGACATCTGCGACACGATCGGTGCGAGAACCAACCCGACTAGGCCCATATCGTGATAGTACGGAAGCCACGAGACGGCCCGATCGTCTTCGGTCATTTGTAAATGATCGATTGTGCACGACAGGTTACTCATCACCGCACGTTGCGTAATCATGACGCCACGCGGGAAGCGTGTGCTGCCAGAGGTATATTGAAGATGCGCTAGCTCGTCTGCTTCAAGCGGACGCAGCTCTGTCTTAACACTCGGAAAATGGGAAAACGCATCTGCCGATCCAATGAATTGTAGATGTAGCCCTTCCGAAGCTTCAGCCAAAAAAGCGCCGTATTCGGCCGGGCCGAGACACACTCGCGCTTGAGAATCGGATAACAATCGGCGCAAATGACCAATGTACTCGTGACCGCCGCCGAGCTGCAAAGGCGGCGGCACCGGTACCGGGACCAACCCAGCGTACTGGCAACCAAAGAAGAAACGTTGGAAATTTGGGTGTGTTTCAGCGACTAATGCAACGCGATCGCCGCGTTTCAATCCAAGACCATTTAAGCGAAAAGCCACTTCCAGCGCGTCTTCGCGTAATTGCTTGTACGGGAGGACAGAAAACAAGTCTCCGGTGCCAGAGTAGAAGTTGCAGCCTGTTTCACCTTTCGCCGCATAGTCTAGGGCTTCGGCTAGGGTTGAGAAGTCTGCGAATCGTCGTCTTAGATTATGTTTAGTCGGC
>CAWLAW010000109.1:0-7901 GCA_963854885.1 Gammaproteobacteria bacterium
TCGCCTACCCCGGCCCACGTCCTGTGTGTCGTTAGCTCACCGAACGGTTCCGTTGACGGTGCCGAGCAGAATGTTAATTTAGACGAATTCGATCGCGACTGGGCGAAGGCGATTATAGAACTGTTACGGCGATTTAAATTAGAGTGGGTGCGAATTGTCACCGATCGTGAGTCTTTTCGAGCAACGCCTTGGGATATCTACAGCGTGTGGCGACGATCCGTTGCGGATCTGGTCGGGCGCAATGATTGAGCCTAAGATTGTTCGTCGAAGTGTCCCAAGTGACACGAAACTTCCAAGCCACCTCCATCCAATTCTCCAACGTGTGCTTGCGGCACGCGGCATACAGAACATCAGCGAAATCGATACCTCGCTAGACGGTCTCTTCCGCACCGAGTCGCTCGGCGGAATTGATGCGGCGACTGAGTTACTGGAAAAAATAATCAGAGAGCAGAAAAAGATCGTAGTCGTTGCGGACTTCGACTGTGACGGCGCGACCAGCTGTGCTGTTGCGCTAAGAGCCTTACGCTCGATGGGCGCGCCAGATGTCGATTTTATTGTTCCCAATCGATTCGAATATGGTTATGGATTAACGCCACCGATAGTCGATTTGGCGGCACAGCTATCTCCGGATCTATTGTTGACTGTAGACAACGGGATTTCGAGTATCGAAGGAGTTGAGTGCTCGCGTCGCCAGAACATCGATGTACTCATTACGGATCATCATTTGCCGGGCGCGGTACTCCCAAACGCGAACGCTATCGTCAATCCAAACGTTCCGGGCGATGAATTTCCCAGCAAAGCGCTGGCAGGGGTCGGGGTGATCTTTTATGTCATGCTCGCACTGCGAAAACGACTTGCCGATCGAGGATGGTTCGAGCAGCACAGTATCGAATATCCGAACCTAGCTAAATTGCTAGATTTTGTTGCACTTGGCACGGTCGCCGACGTGGTACCGCTTGATCAAAACAATCGCCGTCTCGTTGCGCAAGGGCTAGCCAGAATTAGAGCGGGAAAATCTCACGCAGGGATCCGCGCATTATTAAAGGTTGCCGGACGCGATACGGCGAAACTGACGTCACTTGATCTTGGTTTCGCGATAGGACCACGGCTCAATGCCGCGGGACGCCTGGCGGACATGTCGTTGGGAATTGCGTGTCTAGTATCCGACAACCAAGACGAATGCGATCGCTTGGCGGTAGAACTAGACGATTTAAATCGAGAACGCCGTGAGATCGAAGCTGAGATGAAAACCCGCGCCGTCACATTAGTCGACGAGATGGAGCTTGATGACGGGGCGGAGCTTCGTTCAGGAATTTGTCTCGTCGATGAGGATTGGCATCAAGGCGTCGTAGGGATCATCGCCTCGCGAATAAAAGAACGTTACCATCGTCCTGTGATCGCATTCGCACCGGCAGATGACCGTCATCTCAAAGGTTCCGGACGATCAATCCCTGAAGTTCACTTACGCGACGCGTTAGATGCAATCGCAGCCCGACATCCTGGCTTGCTTACTCGGTTCGGCGGCCATGCAATGGCAGCGGGACTAACTTTAGACATCGATCAATTCGACGCATTTAGTGATGCGTTTGATGTGGAGATCCGCCGCCAAATCGGTGACCGAGGTATCGATCAGATAATTGCTACCGACGGGGCGTTGGCGGCCGGAGACTTCAGCCTCGATCTCGCGCAGCTTTTAGCGACAGCTGTACCCTGGGGGCAGAGTTTTCCCGAGCCGTTGTTCGACGGCGTATTTAAGATTGTTGAAAAACGAACGGTTGGTGAAACGCATGTTCGACTTGCATTACAACCGACGGACGCGACGCTCGTGATTCCGGCGATCGCATTTGGTGCCGTAGACGAATTGTGGGCGAAGGAGAGTGACGCCATTCATGCTGTGTACCGCTTGGCGGTCAATGATTACCGAAATAAGCGATCGCTCCAGTTAATGATCTCTCATGCGCAACCGGCAGATGATTGAAATCGATTCCCTAGATAAATATCAACCGATACAATCCGTGCTCAGAAATTACCCGATCGAGAAGTGAATATGGAACTTAACCCGCTGCTAACACGCATTAAGGATTTGCAAGATCGCGTTAAATCGCTCAGGGGGTATCTTTGACTTCGATCGCCGCGAGGAGCGTCTGACTGAAGTTAATCGGGAGTTGGAAGATCCGTCGATTTGGAATAATCCGGAGCGCGCGCAATCACTTGGTCGTGAGCGAGTGGAGCTTAAACGTATTGTCTCGACTTTGGGTGGGATGTCCTCCGGGTTGTCCGATGCGATCGAGTTGTTAAAGCTTGCCGATGAAGAACAAGATACAGACACGGTCGAGGCAGTCACCGCAGATCTTGATAGCGCCGAGGCGCAACTACAGCCACTAGAATTTCGAAGAATGTTTTCCAACGAGATGGATCCTTCGAACGCTTTTATTGATATCCAAGCAGGATCCGGCGGGACAGAAGCGCAGGATTGGGCTGAAATGCTGTTACGCATGTATCTCCGTTGGGGAGAGGACCACGACTTTCAAACGGAACTAATTGAAGTGTCTCCGGGCGATGTGGCGGGCATAAAAAGTGCAACGGTAAGATTTGAAGGGGAGTACGGTTTTGGTTGGTTACGCACCGAAACCGGTGTGCATCGCCTGGTGCGCAAATCGCCGTTCGATTCCGGCAACCGGCGACATACTTCGTTCGCATCTGTTTTTGTGTCGCCAGAAGTGGACGATGATGTCGACATAGAGATTAACCCAGCGGATTTGCGTGTCGACACATATCGGGCGAGTGGGGCAGGCGGGCAGCACGTCAACAAAACCGATTCAGCCGTACGCTTGACACACAACCCGAGCGGTATCGTCGTCCAGTGTCAAAACGAGCGCTCGCAACATAAGAACCGAGATCAAGCCATGAAGTTGTTGCGAGCTAGACTTTATGAGCAGGAAATAATGAAGCGAAACGCCGAGCAGCAGGCGCTTGAAGATTCTAAAGCCGATATAGGATGGGGCAGCCAGATTCGCTCCTACGTCCTTGATCAGTCGCGAATCAAAGATCTCCGTACCTCGGTTGAAACAGGCAATACGCAGGCGGTGCTGGATGGCGACCTCGATCAATTTATTGAGGCGAGTTTAAAGCAAGGGTTGTAGACTGTAGGGCACGGATTTGCCGGTCCGGTCAAAATTGAACTGTGCGATGAGAGGAAGCGAAACAACTAGATGAACAATCAGAATGATTCGAACACGGAATCCCAACTCATTGCGCAGCGGCGGGCGAAACTCGAAGAAATTAAAGCTAACGGGGTCGCCTACCCGAACGATTTTCGCCGCGACGCGTTAGCCGATGATCTACATAAGAAATACCAGGAGTTCAGCGCGGAAGACCTCGTTGCCGAAGGCGCACGCGTTAGTATAGCAGGGCGAATGCTAACCCAGCGTGTGCAAGGCAAAACGTCGTTTGCGCATATTCAGGATATGTCCGGACAAATCCAACTATTCGTTAAGCGCGATAATTTGCCGGAAGAAAGTTATCCGAAATTCAAAAAATGGGACTTGGGCGATATCGTCGGCGCGTCCGGAACAGTCTTTCGCACGCAAAAAGGTGAGCTGTCCATAATGGTTGATCATCTGCGATTAATCACCAAGTCGCTACGACCTTTGCCAGAAAAATTTCACGGATTAACGGATACGGAAACGCGATATCGTCAACGTTACCTTGACTTAATTATGAATGATTCGAGTCGCAAGGTTTTCGCAATTCGCTCGAAATTAATCGAATCTGTGCGTTCGTTTTTGCTCAGTCATAATTTTCTAGAAGTTGAAACACCGATGATGCAAGTGATTCCGGGCGGCGCGACGGCACGCCCGTTCGTCACTCATCACAACGCGTTGGACATGCAGCTCTATTTACGCGTTGCGCCGGAACTCTATTTAAAACGGCTGGTTGTAGGGGGGATGGAAAAGGTTTTTGAAATCAATCGAAATTTCCGCAACGAGGGTTTATCCACCCGTCATAACCCAGAGTTTACGATGCTTGAATTCTACGAGGCGTTCGCCGACTATCATGATCTCATGGCGTTTACAGAGCAAATGCTTGAAGCCGTCATGCTTGAAGTCATAGGCCAAACATCGGTTGAATATCAGCAGCAGAACCTTGATTTTTCGGCACCCTTTGATCGCTTGACCATGAAAGAATCGATTCTCAAGTTCAACGACGAAATTACCGGCGCCGATCTTGACGTTGATGATAAGGCGCGGGCGATTGCCGAGCGCCTAAATATACCGCTAAAGGACGAGTACGGCCTCGGCAAGGTGCAAACGGAAATATTCGAAAAGACGGTTGAATCCCGTCTTATCCAGCCGACGTTTATCACCCACTATCCGGCCGAAGTATCGCCGCTAGCTAGACGCAATGATGCCGATCCGTTTGTCACCGATCGTTTCGAATTCTTCGCTGCAGGGCGCGAAATCGCTAATGGATTTTCGGAATTGAATGATCCCGAAGACCAAGCGGCGAGATTTCGAGCGCAGGTTTCAGCCATGGAAGCCGGCGATGCAGAGGCAATGCACTACGATGCAGACTACGTCCAAGCGCTGGAATACGGCATGCCGCCAACCGCCGGAGAAGGGATAGGTATCGATCGGTTAGTCATGCTAATGACCGATTCCGCGTCAATTCGAGATGTGCTCTTGTTTCCACATATGCGCCCGCGATAGGGCCGGTGCGAAAAGAATCAATAGAATTTGCGAAATATTGGAACCTCGCGGCGATTAGCGCGGTCTATGTCAATTGAAACCTGAAATACCAACCCGTGGGGGCAAGCTCTGTGCGGGACGTTAACCTTGTCTTATTGAGGTCTCAAAGACCTTTTGCATAGACAATTATCTACTTAGGAGGTTGAAATAAATGGCTAAGAACATGAAATTGAAGCCGGTAGCGGCCGCCCTGGGGACAACTTTCGCAGTAACATTGGCAGCCTCACCGCTGGCCAATGCAAGCGAAAACCCGTTTTCTGTGACCGCTTTTGAAAGCGGGTACATGGTCGCCGGAGATGCCGAAGGCAAGTGTGGCGGTGACAAAGACGCCGAAGGCAAATGTGGCGGCGACAAAGACGCTGAAGGCAAGTGTGGCGGCGACAAAGACGCTGAAGGCAAATGCGGCGGCGACAAAGACGCTGAAGGCAAATGCGGCGGCGACAAAGACGCTGAAGGCAAATGTGGCGGCGACAAAGACGCTGAAGGCGAGAAAGAGGCCGAAGGCAAGTGCGGTGGCGATAAATAATTAGCCCATCGTGCCGAAGCAATATCCAGTTTTCGGAAAAGGACTTGGCCTGCGACGTTCTCTATTGCGATCGCTGCAGGCTAGTTCGCTTGGTCCGGTGGACTTCATGGAAGTTGCACCGGAAAACTGGGTCGATGTTGGCGGTCATTTTGGCCGCCGATTTCGGGAATTCACGGAAGCGATTCCATTTGTCTGCCACGGTTTGTCATTAAATCTAGGCGGACCCACTGCTCTCGACGAACCGTTCGTTCAACGAATCAAGCAATTTCTAGACGCGCACGAGGTCCGATGCTACAGCGAGCACCTGAGCTACTGTGCTGACGACGGTCATCTGTACGATTTATTACCGATTCCATTTACCCAGGAGGCGGTTGAGTATGTGTCCGAGCGAATTCGAAGGACGCAAGATATTCTCGAACGTCGAATTGCGATTGAAAATGTATCTTATTATTGCGCCCCAGGCGCGGAGATGTCGGAGATCGAATTTATAACCTCAGTGCTCGATGCGTCTGATTGTGATTTATTGCTCGACATCAATAACATTTACGTCAATAGCGTGAACCACTGCTACGATCCGATTGAGTATCTGCACGCCTTGCCTGCTAATCGAATTGCCTACGCGCACATAGCTGGACACTACAACGAAGCAGAAGACCTTATTGTCGATACCCATGGTGCGGACATCATCGATCCGGTTTGGAATTTGCTCGACGAGGCGTATCAATATTTCGGGGTATTCCCAACATTACTTGAAAGAGATTTCAACATACCATCACTAGATAGCCTGTTTGAAGAAGTAAGCCGAATTGGTGATGCGCAAGCCAGATTCCAAACAGCCCAAGAGACTGTTACTCATGGCTGAAAGCGCTGGCGACTTTCGTCAGCAACAATTCAAATTCGCCGCACACATTCGCGACCCTGAAAACAATCCGCCGCCACGGGGGATTGAGGATCGCCGTCTTGGAATTTACCGAGAATTGCTGTATCGAAATATCGAGGGATTTTTAGCGAATAGCTTTCCGGTATTACGCAGTATCACGGATGATGACACCTGGCACTCAACGGTCCGACGCTACTTTGCCGATCATCGTGCGACAACACCGTTATTTCCGAAGTTGCCGCAGGAATTTCTGTTTTACCTTTCCGACCAAGGCGCAACCGACGATATGCCGCCGTATCTACAAGAGCTCGCGCATTACGAATGGCTTGAGTTAGAAACGTCATTAGATAAGCGTGAAATCATCGATTCGACGGTCGATGATTCCGTCGATTGCGTGGCCGGAATCCCTGTGCTCAACCCCATCGCACGCATCCATGCATACACATATCCAGTGCATCGGATAAGCTCGACGTTTTTGCCGCACGAGCCGACGGAACAACCCACTTATCTTGTCGTCTATCGAGACCGCGCGGATGAGGTCGGATTTATGCAGTTGAATCCGATCACTGCTCGACTGGTGGAATTAATGTTGCGCGATTCTACGCTAACTGGTCGCCGACTCCTCGAGACGATCGCGGAGGAATTACATCACCCCGATCCCGACGTAGTCATTGCAGGTGGGGTCGAGATATTTAGCGAATTAATGTCTCGCGATGTGTTGCTCGGGGCACGCGCAATAATTCTAGACCCGGGTTAAATTAAAACGGCAGTCTTGCCGTTACGAGAAAGCTTACCGGTGCTTGGCGATAGTCTAGTAAGACATGGGTTACGCGATCGTATTAAAGTTGTGGGGTTAGGGAAGTCGGTTACCCCGGCCGACGTCGCCTGGGCACTGTGCGTGGGTGCTGACGTCGTCGTTTTCGCGCGAGGATTTATGTTTGCATTAGGATGCACACAAGCCCTGCAGTGCAACAAAAATACCTGTCCAACCAGTATTGCAACGCATGATAAAAGTTTGCAGCGTGGCTTGGTTCCGCAAGACAAGGCCGCGCGAGTCGCAAGTTACTGCAAGAATTTACGCCATGAAGTTGGCATCATCGCGCATTCATGCGGCGTACCAGAGCCAAGGAGACTCAAGCGTTCTCATGCAAGAGTAGTGAGTGACAATGGGATTTCTATTCCGCTAAATGATCTTTACCCAGGCACGCAAACCAAGGTTGCTTAATTATTATCTTGTGGAAAATTGCTGTTTTTTTGAACAAATCTTCTGAATACCAATAACAAAGGAGCACGGCAATGGGGATCATCATTTGGTTTCAGGACACATTCGATAAAGCGCGAGGGGCGTTGGATTTCGTCGTCCCCGTGCTTCTTCGACTATATCTAGTCCCGGTTTTTTTCATCGCTGGCAGCAATAAATGGGATCCATTCAGCGAAAACGGAACGTTGAATCCGACGGAAGGTTTGGAGGATGTCGCCAATTGGTTCGGCAATCCGGATTGGGGCCTCGGTTTGCCCGCGCCATTACTCATGGCGATACTGGCCTGGGCAGCCGAATATATTGGGGCAATCTGTCTTGCGTTTGGAATTGCAGTTCGTTGGGTTTGTATTCCGCTAATGTTCACCATGATCGTCGCGACGACGACCGTGCATTGGGATAACGGTTGGCAAGCGGTACACGATTTGAAAAGTCCGCATGCGTCCGCAAACGCTGAAGATGCTGTTGAACGGCTAAGCGCCGCGAAAA
>CAWLAW010000110.1:0-7827 GCA_963854885.1 Gammaproteobacteria bacterium
GTCTTGGTTTGCTACCGCTGCAAGACGCTTTATTTCCAAACGTTCAGCGGCCGCTTTTGTGTCCGCTTTGTTGATCGATATGGGCGTTTCTGCTTGCATTGTTTCTCGCTTGTTAGCGCTTATTCGGCGCGAGAATCGCCTGCTCAAAACAAGGAAAAGTGTCGCTTTTCATAACCAGTTAGTACGCCGTCACAGTAGTGCGGTTCAATTTGAATGTAACTAATTGTTATATAATGAGTTTCTAAATGTTAATTCAGCGTAAATTAAGCACGTCCTGCATATCGTATACGCCATTTGGTCGATCGGCCAACCAGGCGGCGGCACGCAGCGCGCCACTTGCAAACGTGAGGCGGCTCGATGCCTTGTGGGTAATTTCCACCCGCTCTCCTGCCCCCGCGAACAATACGGTGTGATCGCCGACAATGTCCCCACCACGAATCGTCTCAAAGCCAATCGTTTTAGGTTCTCGAACGCCAGTATGGCCTTCGCGCCCATAAACCGCGCACTCGGCGATATCTCGATCGAGGGCTTGAGCAATAATTTCACCGAGGCGTACCGCGGTTCCAGACGGCGCGTCGACCTTGTTTCGATGGTGGGCTTCGATGATTTCAACATCAAAATCGTCACCGAGTGCCTGCGCCGCTAGTTCGGCCAATTTAAAACACAGGTTCACGCCAACGCTCATATTCGGCGCAAATACGATCGCAATATCGGGCGCCGCTTGGTCGATTGCCGCCCGCGACTCGCCAAGACCGGTCGTACCGATGACCATCCGCCTACCGGCGGCGCGGCACGCAGCAATATTGCTAAGCGTCGACTCAGGTAATGTGAAGTCGATTAAGACGTCGAAGTCGTTAGTTATTCCATCGAACCCGGTTTTTATCGGAATACCCAGTTCGCCAACCCCGCCAATCACCCCAATATCTGCGCCGACGGTCGGCGCACCGGGATGCTCGAAGCCATCCACCAAGACAATGTTTTGCTGCTCGTTGATCAACTCGACCAACGTTCTGCCCATGCGCCCGCCCGCGCCCGCTATTACTACTCTGGTTTGGGTCGGCATTGTTTCCCCTTATCTTTGCACGCAGTAGGTATCGCGTGGCGCCGTGACTATGAAGAAAACTTCATATCTTCGAAAAACTTCTTAACCCCATCGAGCCAAGAATCGGCCCTCGGGCTATTACTTTTACCTTCCGACAACGACCCGCCGAATTCGCGCAACGCGTCTTTTTGCGCCTTGCTTAAATTAACCGGCGTTTCGATAACGACGCGACACAATAGATCGCCAACACCGCCGCCGCGAACCGAGCGCACGCCTTTACCACGCATGCGAAACATCTTGCCGGTTTGCGTCTCGGCAGGCACTTTTAAATTTACTCGTCCTTCCAAGGTCGGTACTTCAAGTTCTCCACCGAGCGCAGCTATGACAAAATCGATCGGCACTTCGCAATATAGGTTGTTGTCCTCGCGAGAAAATATCGAGTGTTCATGAACCACAACGTTTACGTAAAGATCACCAGGCGGGCCACCGCTTTGTCCCGCTTCGCCCTCACCGGACAATCGAATGCGATCGCCATTGTCTACACCAGCCGGCACTTTAACTGCGATAGTTTTATTGCCACGGCCTTTCCCAGATCCGCTACATGAGCCGCACGGGTCACTCACTGCGCTACCTTGCCCCCGACATTTTGGGCACGTCTGCTGTACGGAGAAAAATCCCTGTTGCATGCGCACCTGCCCGACACCGCCGCAGGTGGTGCACGATTTTGGTGCCGCGCCACTCCGCGATCCGGTCGCTTTGCAGGATTCGCAATCGATTACAGTAGGCACGCGAATTTTAACTTCCGTGCCGCGTACGGCATCTTCCAATGACAAAGCTAAATCGTAGCGTAAGTCGCTGCCGCGGTAGGCCCGATTGCCGCCACCACGCGCACCGCCGTTACCGAAAATATCGCCGAACACGGTGTCGAATATGTCGCCGAATCCAGCACCACCGCCTGGGCCGCCTCCACCGGCGGATTGATCAACCCCGGCGTGGCCATATTGGTCATACGCTTGGCGCTTGCGCGAATCACTCAGGACCTCGAAGGCTTCCTTTGATTCCTTGAACAAGGCTTCCGAGTCCGTATCGCCTTCGTTGCGATCCGGGTGATGCTTCATTGCTAAGCGACGGTAGGATTTCTTTAGCGTCGCATCATCGGCATCACGGTTTACGCCCAGAACTTCGTAGTAATCGCGCTTCGACATAATGTTTTTTCAATGGGGCAGTTAAAGTTGAGCCCGAGCAGGATCAATCCAGGCTCGGGCTTGTGGTGTCGTATTATAAGAGAACGCGTTACTTATCGTCTTCCTTAACTTCTTCAAAATCGGCATCCACGACGTCGTCATCGTTTGCTTGTGCAGTCTCAGTTTCTGCGCTCGCGCCTGCACCTTCTTCCGCTTGTTGTGCTTGCTCGTAGGCTTTTTGCGCAATCTGGCCCGAAATTTCGCCCAGCGCTTGAGCTTTTGCGCTGATTTCTTCTACGTCGTCCGTTTCCAGTGCCGCCGTAAGCGCTTCAATCGCAGAATCGACGTTGGCGCGTTCTTCGTCCGTGACTTTGTCGCCAAGCTCTTCAATCGATTTTTGCGTCGCGTGAATCAAGCCATCTGCTTGATTGCGAGCATTCACCTGCTCTTGGAATTTCTTGTCTTCCTCGGCATGCGCTTCGGCGTCCTTAACCATTTCGTCAATTTCTTCATCAGACAAGCCGCTCGACGCTTTAATAACAATAGATTGCTCTTTACCCGTCGCCTTATCCTTAGCCGAAACATTGAGGATGCCGTTCGCGTCGATATCAAACGTCACCTCAACTTGCGGCACGCCGCGCGGTGCGGGCGGGATTTCAGCCAGGTCGAATCGACCTAGTGACTTGTTTCCCGTCGCTTGCTCGCGCTCGCCCTGCATAACATGCACTGTTACCGCCGTTTGATTATCGTCAGCGGTTGAGAACACTTGGTTGGCTTTCGTCGGGATGGTCGTGTTTTTGTCGATCAATTTCGTCATCACGCCGCCCAAGGTTTCAATACCGAGTGACAGCGGGGTGACGTCGAGCAGCAATACGTCTTTGACATCGCCACCCAAGACACCCGCCTGAATCGCTGCTCCGACAGCAACTGCTTCATCCGGATTGACGTCGCGTCGTGGTTCTTTACCAAAAAACTCTTCCACGACTTGTTGCACTTTCGGCATGCGCGTCTGGCCGCCGACGAGGATCACATCATCGATTTCTGAAGGTTGCAGGCCAGCATCCTCAAGCGCCGTACGACACGGTGCGATTGTTCGCTCGACCAGATCTTCGACCAAGGATTCCAATTTTGAACGCGTAATTTTCACGTTCAAATGTTTCGGTCCTGACGCGTCGGCCGTGATATAGGGCAAATTCACGTCGGTTTGTTGACTAGAAGACAATTCGATCTTGGCTTTTTCGGCACCTTCTTTAAGGCGCTGAAGGGCCAGCGGATCAGTGTGTAAGTCGATGCCTTGTTCTTTTTTGAATTCGCTTGCTAAGAATTCGATCAAACGTAGATCGAAGTCTTCGCCGCCAAGGAACGTGTCACCGTTTGTCGATAGCACTTCGAATTGGTGTTCGCCATCGATTTCCGCAATTTCGATAATCGAAACGTCGAACGTGCCGCCGCCAAGATCGTAGACCGCAATTTTTTCGTCGCCGCCGCGCTTGTCCATACCGTAGGCGAGCGCTGCTGCCGTCGGTTCGTTGATAATCCGCTTGACATCAAGACCGGCGATTCGACCAGCGTCCTTGGTCGCTTGACGCTGCGAATCGTTAAAGTAGGCGGGTACCGTGATAACCGCTTCCGTGACGTCCTCACCGAGATAATCCTCGGCAGTTTTTTTCATCTTCATTAACACCCGTGCGGATATTTCCGGCGGGGCCATTTTTTCACCATTTGCCTCAACCCACGCGTCGCCGTTGTCTGCCGCGACCAGTTTGTACGGCACCATATCGCGATCACGCTGAACGACTTCGTCCGCGTATTTCCGTCCAATCAATCGCTTCACGGCAAATAACGTGTTTTGAGGGTTCGTCACCGCTTGGCGTTTCGCAGATTGCCCAACCAAAACCTCACCGTCGCTTGAAAACGCAACAATGGATGGCGTGGTTCGCGCGCCCTCAGCGTTTTCAATTACGCGGGGTTTCCCGCCTTCTAAAACGGCCACGCAGGAGTTTGTCGTTCCGAGATCGATTCCTATAATTTTGCCCATCTCAAGCCTCTCTTACATTCCTATATTCACGAACAAAGTTGTTCAATGTTGTTGTTCTTCCAAATAGGGCTTAGTGACCATATTTTCAAGGTCAGCATGCGCCTTATTTATTATTCTTCGACGGCTTTCGCCACCACCACCATCGCTGGGCGAATCAATCTTTCGTTCAGCACGTAGCCTTTTTGCATACAACTTAAGACGGTGCCCGGTTCTGCCTCAGATGACGGCTGCATGGTCATAGCCTGGTGAAACTCTGGGTCGAACACCTCTCCCGTCGGGTCCAGCGTGGTAACGCCGCTTTTCTCAAGGGCGTCGTCAAGCATCTTAGACGTCAACGCCATACCCTCTCTGATCGCCTCTATATCGGTAGTCGCCTCCAGCGCGTTAAATCCGAGCTCCATGCTGTCTTTAACGGGTAATAAACCGCCGATAAATCGCTCTAATCCGAATTTGTGCGCTGCAGTAACGTCTCGTTCTGCGCGCTTCCGCACGTTGTCCGCCTCCGCTTGGGCACGTAGCACGGTGTCGCGAGCCGCCGCGACTTCGGTTTTGGCGCTCTCTAACTCTGCGCGTAAGCCATCTGCTTCGGACAACTGCTCCGCTTCATCGACGATTTCCGCAGCTTCATCGTTGGTAGTCGGGTCGTGGGGTTCTGGCTCCGACTCGGCGGAAATATTCTCGTCTTCATTCACTTATCGTTCCTCTTGGATAGTACGATCGCACGCACGATCAGACGTCGGTAAACCCACGCCTACGTGGCGAAAATCGCATAATTCTGTGTTAAAAACCCGTCTCGAGGAGCGAGATGGGGTCTATTGCATCGAATTCAAGGCGGAGCTTAGCATTTTTGCAGTGATGTCGACGATAGGAATCACCCGCTCATATTCCATGCGCGTCGGACCGATAACGGCGAGCACCCCCAAGGTGTCACCGTCATCGCCGTAGGGAGAGGTGACGATACTGCATTCATCCAGCGGCTCGTAGCCCGATTCTTCACCGATGAATATCTGCACGCCCGTGGCACTGAGGGCTTGGTCGAGGAGGTGTAGGATGTCGCGTTTTTGCGTGAACGCTTCAAATAATGAACGCAATTTTTCCATGTCGGAAAGCTCGTTCACGTCCATTAAGTTCGTTTGGCCTGCCAGTACGAAGTCTTTAGCGCTCTCGTTATCAATGAATACTTTTTGCGTCATCTCAACGACGGCTTGCATCATCGTATTCATTTCTTTGCGCGTGGCGGACATGTCACGCAGCAGGTCCTTCTTCACCGCACTGATGTTTTTTCCGGAAAAGGCCCGATTCAGGTAGTTCGCCGCCTGGGTTAACTCAGAAGGCGTATACAACCTAGCCGTCTGAATAACTCGATTTTGTACTTCGTGATCGTTGAGCACGAGAATAGCAAGCACGCGATTATCGCTAAGCGGTAAGAATTCTACCTGGCGTAATGCTTGCGAATCAGTCTTCGGCATCATCACGAGCCCGGCTAACTGCGTGACTTCCGACAATAACGACGACGTTCTTTCCATTAGCACGCGGACGTCGGCATCCGATTGCACCTCGTCGTTGAGCCGCATGAGTTCCTTTGGTCCCGGATTCTTGAACGTCACCATCGAGTCGACGAACATGCGATATCCTTTGACAGTCGGAATTCGCCCTGCCGAGGTATGCGGCGAGCTGATGAGGCCGCAATCTTCTAAATCGGCCATGACATTGCGGATCGTCGCCGGAGACAGCTCCAGCTTCGCGTCGCGAGCTAAGGTACGCGAACCGACCGGTACTCCGTCGGCAATGTAGCGCTCAATCAAGCATTTAAACAAGTATTGAGCGCGTTCACTTAGCTCGATTTCTTGATGGGAATCGACCATATCGTTATACATTAGACTGTTGTGGGGACGGCCATTGGAATCTAGCACCCTCCCTTGGGACTTGCAAAGCGTGAGGCGCATATTTGTGTGATTTAGCGATTGCTACAAGATTTCGCAAAATGCTAACGTGATAGGTCACCTGGGGGCTGAAATACCATGTTCGAACGTATCGGCATTATCGCGAAGTACGCAGACGGCGATGTGCGGCGAGCACTTGAGTCGACTTTGGCCGTTTTAACGGCCCGCGATGCAGATATCGCCATTGACGAGAATTGCGCGACAGTTAACAACGACGCGACGATCCGTGCGGTCGCGGAACAAGAAGTCGTGGTGGATCGGGATCTTGTCATTGCCATCGGTGGCGACGGCACATTGCTGCGCGCGGCAAAACTGGCGTTTCCTGGACACGCATCCGTACTAGGGGTCAATCTAGGCCGGCTTGGCTTTCTGACTGATTTGTCGCCAGAGCAAGTACCCGACTCCTTAAATTGCATCTTGGATGGTAATTTTACCAGCGAAGAACGCTGCGTCTTACGTGCGGAAATTGTTCGCGAAGACAAGGTCGTGGCCGATGCTGATGGTTTAAACGACGTGGTGCTGCAGAAATGGAATAGCGCTCGTCTCATCGCGTTCGATACCTATGTAGACGGCCGTTTCGTTTTATCGCAACGTTCCGACGGCATGATCGTCTCCACCCCCACGGGCTCGACAGCCTATTCATTATCCGGCGGCGGACCGATCTTACATCCGCAACTGAGTGCGATTGTGGTCGTGCCGATTTGTCCTCATTCGCTAACCAATCGACCCATTGTGCTTGCAGACACTGCGACGATCGAAATCTATGTGGATGCGGAATACGCTGGCGAATCGCGGGTTACCTGTGACGGTGAAGCAATGCCACAACTTATCGCAGGCGATAGAATTCGCATCACCCGACACCAACAAACCGTGCATTTAATTCACCCAGCAATGCATGATCACTTCGCGAACCTACGTGCGAAGCTCCACTGGGGCCAGGCGCCGTGCTAAAAGCACTGACGATTCAAGATCTCGCGGTTGTCCGACACCTCGACGTTGAGTTTGAAACCGGCCTGACTATATTGACGGGCGAAACCGGCGCCGGAAAATCAATTCTCATCGAGGCGCTTGGATTAGCTCTTGGGGACCGCGCGGATTCGACCATGGTCCGCAACGCCGCCGAACGAGCCTCTGTCTCAGCTACCTTCGATGTCGCAGCCAATGAAACCGTGCAAGAATTCTTGCGCGAAAACCACTTGGAAAACGGGACGGAATGCATTCTCAGGCGCGTCATGGGCGCCGACGGCCGCACGCGCGCGTTTTGCAACACAACCCCGGTGCCGGTACAGCTGCTTAAGCAAATTGGCAATCTGCTCGTCGACATACACGGACAGCACGCCCATCAGTCATTGCTGCGACGCCCGATTCAACGTCAGCTATTAGACGAATTCGGCCAATGCGCTAGTGCCGCACGGAAGGTTGAAAACGCGTACAACCGGTGGCGAGAGATCACCGAGGCATTGAAGAAATTGACTAACGGCGCCCATGACGTTCCTAGCCGCATCGATTTGCTGCGCTTCCAGGCCGATGAAATCGAAAAATTACAAATCAGTGCGAAGAGTTTGGCGGCACTCGAAGCCGAACACCGTCGAATTGGTAACGCCGCAAAACTCATCGAAG
>CAWLAW010000111.1:0-7814 GCA_963854885.1 Gammaproteobacteria bacterium
TTCCATTAAATTCCGCGTTCCGTCGACGTTGCTCGCATACAGTTCAGTGTAATCACGCGCCCATAGGCGATAGTCGGCAGCTAAATGAAACAAGGTGTGGGCGCCCGCGCAGGCTCGAACGAGCGACGCTTTGTCGCGTAAATCACCGATCCGGACTTCGACATCTAAGCCCTCAAGGTTGTCTTTCGGACTCGTAGAACGAGCGAGCACCGCGACTTCATCGCCGCGTGTGAGCAAGGCGCGAACCACCGCACTACCGATAAACCCTGTCGCCCCGGTGACTAAGATCGTCACCGCTGCACTGCGCCACTATTAAGTTGGCGAAAAAATCCCACGGCAACAATCAGCAGCCCGATCGGCGCGCCGATTGCGGCGGCGAGTAGAAACCCTGACTGCTGCTCGCTTAAGGTGACCAGTGGCAAAAGATACAAGACATCTTCGGCCTCGAAACCGGCGAAATTCGGTTGTTTGACCGCATCCTTGCCGTGGCGTTGTTCAATTAGATGCCGAAGCTGGAATATTCCGGCGACCGCAAACCCAGATAGGGTTCCGTAGACTACCGCGCGGGTACCTAGGGTTTCCTGCAATCCCACGCCTAATCCGGCAAACAAACCGATCGTAACAATCGCGTCACTAGCAAGATCGTAACGGTGCCCGAAGCGACTCGTTTTGCCAGACATCCGCGCTAATTCGCCATCCGTGTGATCGAGAAAATTAGACGCAACGATGAAAAACGCGCCAAGATTGAACGCTGAACCCGTGGCGAATAAGAATGCTCCGATGACGCCGACAAGCAGGCGAATGGTGGTCAATGCGTTGGGATGGACGGAAGTATTAACCAACGGTCCGACTAACCAGGCGCTAAGTCGTGCATCCCAAGGCTTGTTGTTCATCATGTTGTTGGACATCGGGTTTTTGACGTTTTCTAATGGCTTATTCACGCCGGCTGGATGGGCATGAACTGTTTTAGTATTGCTGGCAATATTAACAACGTGCAGGCCAAAGTCGAAACAACGCCGATGCTCAACATAATCCCCATACTTGCGGTTCCCGCGTGGGTCGAGCTTGCCAAATTACCGAAACTGACGATGGTCGTTAATGCGCTGAAAAAAACTGCTCGGGCGGTGCTCGTTTGTAACAAATTGCCATGAGCCGGTAGCGCCGTTTTGTAACGATGCAAAATGTGCAGTGCGCTATCGACCCCAATGCCAAGCAGTAGCGGCAGCGCAATAATATTCGCAAAGTTAAACGGCAACGAAAAAACGCTCGAAGCGCCTGCCGTAACGAGACCCGCTAAAATGAGCGGCGCCAGTACGATAGTCGTTTCCTTCATCGAACGAAGAATCACCCATAATAAACCAGCGATGACGAAGAACGCATAGGAAAACGCCTGAATAAAGGCAGATTTCACTGCGTCGCTTGCGCCCAAATTGATAATCGGCGCGCCAGTTGCGGACTCGCCGGCGACGCGGCGGACCGCGTTGACGAACCGTTTCATTTCCCCGGGTTTCGACAGGTCGGTTTTCGGGCTTGCCTCAACGCGATATTGTCCGCTGTCGCTCAACCAGCGTTGTCGAATATTCAAAGGGAGGTTATTGAGCGTAATTTCGCTCGGATTTAGCGCATCATCCAATTGCGAGATTCTACCGGCAAAGCTGGCTAGCAGCTTGTCGCCCAGTTTGCGCAGATTGTCGTGGTCTACTGATGCCGAATCGAGGGACATACGGAACGTGCGTAGCGGATTGTCGAGGATGATGGCAGCGGCATGTAGGTGGTGATGTGGTTGCGCCACAATCGCACTCAAACTGGAGAGCAGATTGTCGATGGCCACGAGATCGGCGCGTGGATTTGGTTCGCCCGCAGGCTCGAGCTGCAAGTCATACCCGAGGAGTAACGCGAGTTCATCGATGATGATTAATTTGTCTGTTTGTTCCACTGGCACAAAGCTGTCTAGCGAACGCACCGAGTTTACCGTGGGTATTTTGCCTAATTGTCCGCCTAACTCACGTGCATGCTTGGCAGAATTTGTCGTCACAGCGATAGTCAACGGCGATTGATTGGGATCTTGGACGAGTTCGCGAAAAGCAAGCACGGATTCGGCGTGCGGATCGTTTAGGTTAACCGGGTCGATATCAAAATCCGTACCCGGAATACTTAGCGACGCCAAAACCCAAACGATACCTGCGAACGCCAACACCCCGCGTGAGTGACGACGCGGAAATGACGCGACGACATCCGGCAACATGGCGACGCGACTCGGCGGACGCGGTGCAGGCAAAACGTGGAGTAACGCCGGTAACAAAATGATGCTCACAATCAGGCTGACGAACATGCCCACTCCGGCAATAATGCCTAATTCCGCGACTCCGCGATAGGCGGTCGGAATAAAGGCGAAGAAACCAATTGCGGTGGTAATAGCGCACAGAATCAGCGAGACGCCAACGTGTCGACTCGCGTTGTTTACCGCTTCATCGGCGGGATATTGCGCCAGCATTTCGCGGTAACGTAGACAAATATGGATCGCGAAATCGACCCCAAGTCCAACGTATAGAACTGCGAACGCGATAGAAATCATATTCAAAGTACCGACACAGCTCACTGCGAATCCCGCAGTAAAAATGAGACCGACAATCAGCGTCGTGAGCGTCGCGACAACCAAGGTCAAAGATCTCAAACCAACGATCAAGCAGATTAGCACCATCATTAGCGCCGCCGTTCCAGCCTTCTGCGAACCGTTGATCACGCTTTGCAATTCGTCGTAAGACAAAGCTGCGTCGCCAGTCAGGCGCACATTTACGCCATGGGCTGCGTTGAGTTCGAGATCGGAGATCGTTTTTCGAATTGCGATAATTGCGGTTTCTGCCGGTAACAGTGCCGAGAAATCCAAGGTCGGTCGTACCAAAATGATCTGACGGTGGGATCTTTCGTGTGAACTTGCGCCGGTATCGTCACCCATGAGCAGCGCTTGCCATGACATTGGAATTTCGTCGCCTTGGTTCAACTCGTCGACCGCCGTCGCGATGCGGCGCATGGCCGGATCAATGGCGTGCGCTTCAACGTCAGGAGGTGCATCAAGCGCCCGGTTTAACAACGAGAATAATGATGCCGTTGAACTCTCCGCGCTCAAGCGCGCGATAAATGGTTGGGCAGCGCTCAGCGTATCGGCGAGCGCATTCAATTCCTCGGTGTCGAGGTAAAGAAATTGATTGCGGCGTAAAAATGGATCTTCTGGAGGGAAGTACACGTCACGAATGACGTTTGCGTCGCGATGTAGAGCCGCAGATAACTTGGCCGCGGCGTCGCGTGCGATATCGGCGCTCGCACCATCGACAACAATTGCTATGGTGTCAGTGAAGTACGGAAAATCTTGTTTGTAGGCTTCGCGAGCGACCCGCCATGGCAGCTCTTTGGATAACATTTCTTCGGTGTCAGTATTTATTGCTAAATGACCGAGGGTGTAGTGGGCGGTGCCGGCAGCGCCCACCATCGCCGCAGCAACGACGAGCCAGGCGTGCGCTTGGGCAAAATCAATTATCCTTCCAATCCCGGTCTCGATCGCCGCATGGATTTGAGTAAACACGTGGGTTGTAGCCTATCGTCGAAGAGTGAGTGAGCGTTCGGTATTAATCCAGCCCGAATGTTGGGTGCAAAACGTGCGCTGTGAGTCGCAAAGTATCAAGAGATTTACGGTACCAGCGAGATAATTGTAACAACGCCGGCAGTTCTTGTGGGCGGCGCGCAAGGCCTTTTAGGACAGGAATAATTCGCGGTTGCCCGCCGTGAGCGAGGGCTTGCAGCGCGCACGATGGAAGATTGAAATTCGCCGGGTCCACAATCGCGCGAATGGCCACGAATGGCAGACCGGCACGCTGAGCTTGTGCTGCAATCGCGCTCGATTCCATATCCACAACCGTCGCGCCGAATCGCTGGGCAACGGTCGATTTTTCGAGTTGGTTAGTTAACGCCGAATGAGCTGTAAATCCGAGAGCGAGCGTCGGCTCGAAGCTACGTAACGAGTGCATTAGATGGGCAACCCACTGTGGGTCGCATTCAAGCCGCTGGTTAGCATGCGAAATGACGGCGTTATAGACGATAACAGCACCGGGTGCCAGATCGGTATTGAGCGCTCCAGCTGTCCCCCACGCGATGAGACCCTTAACCCCGGCATCGACAAAATTCTGCGCGCAATTGGCGGCGTTCGTAATGCCCGGCCCTGATACTCGAACGTCGTAACTTGGGATCTCACCCGCGGACCCGGAAGTGACGTCCAGCGTCCGCGCTTCGTCGTCTAATGCTGCCACGATACCGATTCGCATGGGCAACTTATACAACTCGAGATTCGGACTTATCGATAATATTTGGTGTCGGGGCGACAACCTCGCGCTGCGGGATCCCGATCGAAGCCAAGGCAAAAAGTGTCTTTAATGCCAGGTTCGAACGCACCGTGATATTCGTCGAGACGATCGTCGCCGAGACACTGCGTCTGGATATTTTGACCTCCCGACCGTCGCTGTAGCCTCGATTATTATCTAATTTTCGCAACGTCAGCACAGCCATGCCGAGCGCCCATAAACAAAATTTTCGGATCCCGGTTTCGTTTCGCGGAATCATCATGGTGTAACGCAATGCGTTGCGCAGGTGTCCGTGCGCTATCGCAATCAGTTGGCCGAGGCCGTCTTCAAAGTCCGGACCAGCATTTCCTGGCTTAAGTTCAGACAACCGCACGCCGCGATCAGCAAAGCCATCTGCTGGTAGCCAACACGCGCCGCGAGTGCGATCGTCCCAGATGTCCTTGAGAATGTTGGTCATCTGCAAGCCTTGTCCAAAGGACACCGCCAGACGCAGCATTTCCGGTTTACGCGCTTGGAGTTCTGCGCAGTGATCGCAGAACAACTCCGTGAGCATTTCGCCGACCACCCCGGCAACGTAGTAACAGTAGCGATCCATCGCCGCTTGGTCGGGCAGCCCGTTGAGCGTCTCCTGTCCCTGATAGAACACCATGCCGTCGGCCATCGTTCGAACGCAGTTTTCCATTGCTGCACGTTGCGACGCGTTTAGACTATGCGTGATCCGGATAACTGCGCTGGTTTGGGCGATTAGCTCGCGTTCTGCACCCAATGTATGGCTGGCCAGCAATGGAGCGAGTTCGGTTCCGAATTCGTCCGGATCGCCATGTCCGCGAATGACGTCGATAAATGCTTGCGAAAATTGCAGCTTATCGTCGAAAATCAATTCCGCATCATCCTCAATCGTGTCGGCAATTCGGCACAATAAATAGGCGTTTGCGACGGCTCGATACAGGTTGTTCGGCAAGGTCGGAATGGTCAATGCGAACGTGCGAGACACGCCTTGTAGGATGTCTCGTTGAAATTGCTCGTCTTTTTGGCTCGGAGGAGTGCTCATCGGGGCGATAGTGTATCCGCGATGGGATACTGGGAGCCAGCATTAGTCCGTTATGATCGCGGATCCGGGCACATGAGATCGGAGCTCGCCGAGCTGCGGCCAAGAATTTGGAAATTTGAATGAGATTAGCGCAAGCAATTGATATTAGGGAGAGCGAAACCGGCAGCACTGAGCTGTGCTGGACAGCGCAATTTACGACCCGCCCGGTCGATATATTTGCCGGACGTCATCCGGACCACATCGATATGACGAATCCATTGGCTCGCGGCGCTCGAGAATCAGCGACGGTTACCGGACTCGCCCCGCAAGTGCGCCACTTTTTTAGCTTGCAGCCCGAAGGCGAGGCCGGAGTCGTGGCCGCTCAGCGTAACGTGCCGCTGGACGGGAGTGTCAATTTCAGGGACCTAGGCGGCTACCTCACTACGGACAACACACGCCTAAAATGGGGGAAATTGTATCGATCCGGCCATCTGGCTAATCTTGCGCCAACGGCGCGTGACTATTTTACGAGCCTCGAGATCAAAGCGGTCTGCGATTTTCGCCAGACAAAAGAGCGCGCGAGTGAGGCGATGGACCTGCCGAATAACCCGCAAGTTGATGTCCTAGAAATTCCGCCGGGGGTCAAGGAGCCACGCTATTTACATCGAGTTTTGCGCGAGGCTCACGACTCCAAGGATGTTCTCGATGCGGTCCATGCGATCGTATTGTCCATGGTGAACGAGTCCGCACATCGATATAAGCGGTTGTTCGAGGTCTTGTTGGCGCCCGAGGAGCAGAATATCCTGATTAATTGCTCCGCCGGCAAGGAACGAACCGGGGTCGCGAGCGCCTTGATCCTGACAGCTCTGGGTGTACCACGGGAAACCATTTATTATGATTTCATGTTGTCTAAAACGTATTTCCCTGTGGAGCGTGAAATCCCCCGGGTGGTGAAAAAATACGACGTCGGGTTACCCGAAGAAAGACTGAAAGAACTGCTTAGACCGTTGTTAGACACCCATGAGTCTTATTTGCGCTGCGCATTCGATTTTATCGACGAAAATTTCGGCGACGGACTAACTTATCTGCAGCAGCAATACGATGTGGGTCCGGCGGAATTGCGCGCACTGCGACAACGCTTTACAGGATAGTTTTCACTCGAACTGGATTCTAACGATAATGAATGTTTTGCACGGATTAGGGGGCACGATGGCCAAGCTCTACGAAGACACCGATAAATACGGGTATCAATCGGATTTTCCGATCGTTGAAGCGTACAACAGCGCAATCAAAGATCTCGTTCGGCAACGGTTTGCCGGTTCTGGAAAACAATGGGACGAGTTTCTTTCAGACGATGCGTTTCACGAAATCACCTCTGCAGACATGAGTCGGATTGAAGAGAGTTTGCTTGGTTACGGATACCGTTTTGAACCGTCGGCAATGTCATCGGCAATAGAACGGCCTGATGCGTATAAAGATTCCGGGCTCCACGATCCGGACTTTAGTTTTGAGCATGAACTCGCACCTACCGCGCCGACGGGCGATGACGGCAGAGAATTGCGTGGCGCCGGCGACAACGTCGTGACGCGCAATGAAAACGTGATTGGCGTTGCGCGCTACGTTCGCACCAGCGACAAAGTACTCGAATACCTCACTGACGGTGTGCCCGAGAACACCGTCGCGATCGTGGACGATTCTGGCGGCACGCTGACGGCACCGATCCTTGAAAAGTTTAAGGCCGTCATTTGTGCTGGCGGCACGACACGCTCCCATCTCGCGATTTTAACTCGCGAATACGGCATCCCGTGTTTTATGAATGCACGCTTAAGCGGCATTAATGAAGGCGACAGTGTTGAAGTGGAGGCTGTCGCGACAGCGAAGTCCGGGGACGATTACGCCGCAGACCGGGACGTCTCTGGCCTGGTCTGGCGCATTCATAGCTAGTTTTATTTGTTCTATTAAGCAGGAACGTGAGCATGCGAGAGATAGAAATTAATTACGCCCAATTGCTGGAGACCAATAATCTCATTCAGCAAAACGCCGATGAGACCTATTGGCTTTGCGCAACCCGAACCGTGCAAGAGTCGAAGATATTCCCGGTATCGGCCTATATTCTTTTTTCCTATTTGAACTGTTTTTATCGCTACCCCGCCTTATTGAGAAAAATCGAAGCACAGATGTCGGCCGAGGAGGTCGGCGATCGAGCGCGCAACCAAGGAACCAAAATTATCGCTTGGACGTTGCCATGTTTTTATTTGCTGGGACGCGAAATGTTGATCAACTGGGGTGTGATAAAACCGACCGACGCGGTTAAAGACGTTGCCTACGTACTCGATTTCTGGAAACGCTACCAGCTCTCGTGGCATCGAAATAACGGCAATATCACGAATCGCCAGGCCGGTCACCGCGCACAGGTTATGCCCGAGCAACGT
>CAWLAW010000112.1:0-7801 GCA_963854885.1 Gammaproteobacteria bacterium
GAATCATTAATATTGTCAGTACGGCAGGAATGATCGGCTACGCTTATGTGGCTGCGTATTGTGCCGCGAAACACGGCGCGATCGGATTGACCCGCGCACTCGCCTTGGAAACGGCGCGCGCCGGTATCACCGTCAACGCGATCTGCCCCGGGTTTACGGAAACCGATTTACTTGAAGACTCAATTGAGAACATTATGCACACGACCGGTCGAAGTCGCGAAGAAGCGGAAAAATCGTTGCAAGCGGTGAACCCCCAGCGACGCTTTATCCAACCGAGTGAAGTCGCCGCTACGGTCGGCTGGCTATGTTCTGACGGTGCACAAAGCATCACAGGCCAGTCAATCGCCATTGCCGGCGGAGAAGTGATGTGAGCGCGCCGAAAGTTCGATCGCGAGACAAAGTACCGACCAACCGAGGGAAACAATCGTTGCGACTTTGGTTGCGTTTGCTGGCTTGCGAGAACCTCGTGGAGAACCGCGTGCGCGCCCAGCTACGTGAACAGTTTAATGTCACATTGCCACAGTTTGATGTGCTGTCGGAACTGGAGCACGCTGGCGAAGCGCTGACAATGTCGCAACTGTCGGGCAAATTAATGGTCTCTAACGGCAACGTCACGGGGGTCGTCGATCGTCTAGAACGAGCCGGCTATGTGCGGCGTGAAGCATCGAAAACTGATCGGCGCGTTCAATTCATTGCGTTGACCACTCACGGAGAGCGTCTATTTCGAGATATGGCTGCGGCCCACGAGGAGTGGGTGACGGATTTGTTCGTGGGGTTGACCGCCAGCGAAATTAAATCCCTTCTGGGCGGCCTCGACAAGGCTAAGTCATCTATCAGCTCAAACCTAAGTCTCGATAGCCAATCACTGAGTTAGACCCATTCTGGATCCGGTCAAGAACTGCTGTGGAGAAGTTTCGCCGCCGCGCTCGTCAGATCAACGCGCCAGGTCATTGCGCACTTTATCGAGTTGCTTGCAGAGCGTTTTCGCGCCGTCCAATAATCTTGGGGTATGGCGTTGCAAGAGATCAGGTGGGATGTAATACAAATGATTGTTGCGGACCGCTTTGATCGATGGCCAAGCCGTCCACATATCCAGCCATTCGGGGCGCGCTTGCGCCATGCCGCTGGCGACGATGACATCGGGGTCAAGGCGTAGGACCGACTCAACACTAATGCGCGGAGCGAGTGGGATGGCGTCTTCGAAAACATTTTCGCCGCCGCATAACCGGATAACATCGGAAATGACATGCTTGCCGTTCATCGTAATCAATGGTTGGTTCCAAACTTGATAAAAGACCCGAACAATCGAGCGATCTTGATTTCGCCTATGCAATTCGCGATAGGTACTGAGAAATTGTTCGGCCGCTTGCGAACCAGTTTCTAGGTGCCCACTGAGGCGCGCGAAATCGACGAGCGATCGAGCGATGTCCGGCAGTTTCCGCGGCTCGTTGGCGTAGACGTTTAGACCCAAAGCGCGCAGGCGCCTTATTTGCTCGCTGCCGTTACCACTGTGCCAGGCAACAATCAGATCTGGTGTTAATGCGATCAATGCTTCGTGACTCACCGAATTATAGGCGCCGATGCGCAAAATATTCTGCGCCGCCGGTGGGTAGTCACTGTGATCGACAACCCCGACGATCTGACCCCCGGCTCCGGCAGCGAATAATAGCTCAGTAATATGTGGCGCCAGGCTGATAATACGCCGCGCCGGATTCGCTAGGGTTATTCGCTCGCCAAGATCATCAAGGGCAGATACCTCGGCATAGACATATGGTGCGTAAACCAGCACTAACGCAAGACCAACTACCTCAGCAATACTCATGCGATGCGCCGATCGAGACTGCTGCTTGATTCGCCTAGATTTCATTAGCGTTAGGGCGGCGTCCCGTTCGTCGTCAACACGAGATCATAGTAAGGCACTTGGGCGACCGTGCCGCGGGTGTTTAACAATCGAAACATCGACGTCGAACACCTCGCGGATCAGCGACGCTTGCATGACATGCTCCGCTTGGCCCGTAGTCATGATCCGGCCCTGCTTCATGAGTACCATGGTGTCTGCTAGTTGCGCGGCGAGATTTAGGTCGTGCATAACCACTAGAATACCAACACCCTCGCTCGCCAATCGACGCAGAACGTCGAGGGTCAGACGCTGGTGAGCAAGGTCAAATGATGCTGTTGGTTCATCTAAAAGTAGATAGCGGGATTGTCCTGGCTCGGGCTGCCAAATTTGCGCCAGCACTCTCGCGAGCTGCACGCGTTGCTTCTCACCGCCAGAGAGTTCGGTATACAAGCGTTTTGCTAGCTGGTCGCCATCGACGCTTTCTAGTGCTGAGTGCGCTATCTCACGGTCGATCTTTGTTCCCGTGGCGTGCGGCGTCCTGCCTAATTCAACAACTTCTTCACAAGAGAACGCGAAATTCAAACTCGAATGTTGGGGCATCACCGCAAGAGATTGAGCAATTTTTCGAATAGAACAATTCTCGATCTGGACACTATCCATAGAGACGTTGCCACTCGAGGGCGTCCACTCGCCAGTTAGGACCCGCAACAAACTGGATTTCCCGGCGCCGTTTGGACCAGATATCGTAACGATCTTTGCCGGATCGAGTTGAATATCTAGCTGCGTGATGACGGGTTTGCCGCCAAGTTCCAATGAAATACTTTGCGCGCATAAAGACATCGCTACACAGCGCCCGATCGTAATGATCGTTGTTGCGCCAATAGCGAGAAAAACACTGGCGCACCGAGCAAGGCGGTTAGTATGCCGGTTGGAAGTTCGGCCGGCGCAACGATGATCCGCGCAAGGCTATCGGCAAGAACCAACAGAATGGCCCCGGCCAGCGCCGAGGCGGGTATGACATAACGGTGATCGGGCCCGATTAGAAGACGCACAATATGCGGTACGACTAGACCAATAAAAGCGATGACCCCAGCCAAGGCTACCGAGCTACCCACCCCTATTGCGGTCAAAATAATCAACATCCGTTTAAGCCGTTCAACATCGATGCCGAGATGGCGGGCCTCTGACTCGCCGAGTAATAAAGCATTTAAGGCGACGCTTAATCTTGGCAAAACGACAATTAGCGTTAGCGCAACGATCGCGGCGATAGTCACACGTTGCCAGTTTGCGCCGTCGAGACTGCCCATTTGCCATAAACTAATACGACGTAACATATCGTTGTCGGCAAAATAGCTAAACAAATTATTCAGTGCCCCAGCGACCGCGCTGATGGCAATCCCGGCGAGCAGCATTGTGGCAACGGACGTGCCAGTCGCAGATGTGGCGATGCGATAGACAATCACAACCGCAATCAACCCGCCCACGCTCGCCCCAAATGCTACAAGTGGCAATCCGAAAGCCGCTTGTTCTAGCCAAACGCCACCTAAAACAATCACGCAACTTGCACCAGCCGAAGCACCGCTCGTTACCCCGATCAGCGACGGATCGGCCAAAGGATTACGAAACAGCCCTTGCATTGCCGCCCCACAAATAGACAGCGATATGCCAATAAAACAACCGAGCAGCAATCTGGGTAAACGGATCGACGAGAGGATCATTTGTTCTTGGATATTCCCGCTCTCGGTTGGACGAAAATAAATTTCGAACAGATCGAACGGCGAAATAAAAATGGGACCAGTTAATAATGCGACTAACAGTGCCGCAGGCAGTAGCACGACTAGCATCGTGATTAACGTAGTTGGGGATAATTTACGTGACGCTATCAGCATGACGCACTGGTCCGAATATTTTCGCAGGAAACACCGGGGCTAAATCGAGACAGGCTTCCATATCATCCGCAATTCGGTCGAGATCGCTCTCGCATCGCGCGCGCGGGTCGATGATAGCGGGTGCGTCAAGACCTGCCCATTCAAGCACCGCACGCAGCGCCAACGGTTCGTCGAATAAGCCGTGCACGTAAGTACCGATAATTTGTCCGTCGTCAGACATTGCCCCCTCCGCTGCACCGCCGAACGTTACCGCCGGATTCAACAACGCGGGACCTTCTGACTCACCACAATGGATCTCGTAACCGACGATACCCGGCGCTGAAGCTAAACACGATAATTTACCCGTGAGACGCCGCAGTCTTTTTTCCGGCGTTAGTCGCGTGCTGAACGCTAGTAGATTTAGTCCGCTACTTTCCCCAGGTGCATCTTCCACTCCATCGGGATCGCTAATTTTACTTCCGAGCATCTGGAACGCTCCGCAGATCCCAATCACACGTCCGCCATAACGCAGATGCCGATTGATTCCCTGTTCCCAACCGTTGCTGCGTAACCAGTTTAAATCGCACCGCACGTGCTTACTCCCAGGCAATATAATCAGCTCGGCTCCCGGCACAGATTCTCCTGGCCCGAGGTACCGCAAATCGACCTCTGGATGCTGGCGCAGTGGATCGAGATCGGTGTGATTACTAATGCGCGGGAAGACCGACACGCAAGTGCTTGAAGCGCTTGGGCTCGCCCTATCTCGCCACCGTCCTCAGTGACTGCGCTATTGAGCGCCATATTCTGTGGCTTAAAGGGCGCGACTTTGATCCCGCGTCTGGCGCGCAGTCGTCCGAGCCCGGCAACTAGGGTTGTCTTCCCAGCGTCGGACGTTGTGCCTTGGATCATGAGGCATTTCGACATCAATATTTCTACTCGCTAGTTTCTCAACACCATTCGCTTAGTTGCTCGAATGCGCTGCGCACCACGTCCGGCCGGGCGGTGGGTGCCCTCGCCACGACTAGTAGGTGGCATGGACGCTAAACGTCGCGGTCCGTCCGTAAGTGCGAAACACATCCGTCGCCGTCGCTAAGTTCAAGGTGTAATCTTCATCGAGTAGGTTATCCAATCTGGCTGCAACTCGCACTTTCTCAGTTAGCCGGTAGTTCATGCCAGCACCAAAGATAACGAAGCCGTTTATGCTCGTCCCGACGCGATCATGGCGACCCCTCTCAGCCTGCAAATCCATCGACACATCGAACTTACCGAAACTTCGATGCGCATCGGCATTGGCGCTGAATTCTGCCCGATCGTCTAGAAACTCATCGCTAGAGTCGTCTTTTGCATCAAGATAGTCCGCATTTAAATTGAGCTGCCAAGCGTAAAATGTGTAAGCGATCTCGGCCTCGACGCCCTGCAACGTTGCGTCGGAGATGTTGTTCGCGGTAAATGATGCAAAGTCAAAACCAATGAGATCTTTGACATCGGTATGATATGCGCTGAGACGCCATCGAGCGCCGCTGTAATTGCCTTTGAGGCTCACTTCGACGGTTTCCGATTCTTCAGGTTTCACGCTCGGATTGCCGAATCCCGGAAAAAATAAATCGTTGAAGCTCGGCGCCCGAAATGCCGTACCGAAACTCACGACCGCCGACAGGGTATCGACGATATCGTACTTCAGCGCAACACTACCATTCGTATTATCGCCGTAAGCCTCGTTATCGTCATAGCGAACGCTCCCGACTGCCGATAGCTTTTCGTAGCGGCCTTGCCACAAGAAATATCCGGCCACGTTATCGCGCGAAGTTTCGACAAAACTGCTCGTCGTATCAACTTTATCGTCGTAGTATTCGATCCCCACGGTGATGCCATGATTTTCGTGCACTTGGTAGTCGGACTGAAGCCCAAAACTTGTCCGACGGGTTGCGATATCGGAGAAGAAAACTGGTGTTTTCGATTCGTCGACGAAATGACTTGCATCAAAACTCACACGCAATCGCTCAGTTGGCGTGTAGGTGAGCTTGAGCGCGTTGTTCTCTACTTGAGTATCCGAGTCAAAGTTTGTATCTGCGCCAAACAAATTATCGAATTCGCTGTGCGCATCCGACCGCAATATATTCACCTGCGCGTTTAAGTCATCAAAAATTCGATAACTCGCCGAGACGTTAAGCGCAAACTCATCTAGCCCGTCGCGGTCCGCGTTGCCACCGCTTACGATGGTCGTCCTATCGATGCCGGCCGAATTCTCGTAAGCAAACGTCGCGTGAAACTTGCCGCGCTCGTTGCCGGCACCTAGCTCGAGCGTATATTCCTGCGTGTCGTCGGTTCGGTAACTCGCATGAATCTGCGGCGTAAGTCGCTGCTGTTGACCTTGTTTCGTAAATATTTGTATGACGCCGCCAACTGCATCCGCACCGTAAAGGCCGGACAGCGGACCTTTGACGAGTTCGATGCGCTCGATCGACTCGATCGGAATACCTTCCAACGCAGTCGCCCCGACGGTTGCGCTACTCGTGCGTACGCCGTCGATCAGAATAATTGATTGCGACGTCGACGCGCCACGAATAAATATCCCGCTAACCGATCCTCGACCGCCTGAATCGCGGAAACTAACGCCGCTCATCCGCCCAAGTAAACTCGGTAGGTCTTTCGGCTGCAGGCGTTCGATGTCCTGTTGAGTAAAGATCTGTGACGATGGCAGCGCATCTTTTAATGCAAGCGGCTGTCGCGTTGCGGTGACTAGAATCTCGTTTTCTACTTCAGCTGCCCAAACGGGCACAGCGAGGATCGTAGCAATCGCTAGCGGTGTAATCACGCAAAATTTCACAATACTGCCTTTCGCCGCTCACCCGCGGGCGATCATTGGGTTTTGATCGCAGAGTAGGTATTGCCAGAATCGTCGGAATGTTAAGACGACCGCTAACTTCGCACCCCGCGAATCATCGGAAAAATACAACAGGCAGGTCTCCGGACTCGTGAGGGGGGGGTGTGCCGAATCGCCTTCCCATGCATGCACAGTGGCGGATTGATTCAGCTTCTCACTTACCGTTGCGGGGGCAGTGTCGGGGTTGTCGCAAATCGAAATTATTCGCTTGCAGGACGCACCGACTTCCCGTTTAACCCTGTCGCCGGGAGGCGTTAGGGGACCCGTTGCTCAGTTAAGCGGGGCACGGTAAGGAAATGACTTGTCAAAGTCAACGAGCACCGATTTCCGCCGGATGCGCTTGGCGTAATTGTTCGAAATGTCTCTTAGGCACAGTCCAACATGAATGTGCTCTCGCTGTTTGGCGCCTTCGCGTTTCAGGAAGACCCGCCGAATACCACTTCGCACGACAATTCGGATCCGGAGTGTTGTCACCGGCGCCTAGAAGGCATGTGTGTCATACTTTTGCTAACAACCGGCTCGACGGTTAGATCATCGGCTAGGGAAATAGGAGGAACCTGTGTCACAGCCAAACTATAAGTACGAACCCAAGCAAGTCGACGAAATTGTAATCCGAGCGTTCGCGTTTGAGTTTCCGGACGACCTCGATCCCCTTTGGGTGCCGGATAATCCAGTCCGATCCCATTTGTTCAACGGCTTTTCGTTGACCATGCCCTATCTCGAACCGTACTTAATCAAAAGTACCCAACAAGCCACCGCCTTTATCGACGAACCGGAATTATTGAGCGACATGCGCGGTTTTAACGGGCAAGAAGCGCGACATTATCAATGTCATCGCCGCCTCAACGAATTATTGAAATCAAATGGCTATCCGGAACTCGGGGCCGTCGAGGATCGAATGGCAAAGTCGTTCGAGCGCCTTTCCAAAATGAGTTTGCGCACGCAACTCGCGTATAACGCTGGCTTTGAATCGATGACTAACGGTTTCACGCATTGGATTATCAACAAGCGAGTAAAATTGTTTCGCAACGCGGGATCGGAGATCACGTCGTTCTGGCTCATGCATATGGTGGAAGAAACTGAACATAAAACCGTCGCATTCGACGCTTACATGGCCTACTCGGGGGAGTACTTTCCGCGCGCGTTCGGCGTCTTCCACGGTTCTTTTCATCTTGTCGGCTGGGCGCTGATCGGCATGTGGACCGCGCT
>CAWLAW010000113.1:0-7758 GCA_963854885.1 Gammaproteobacteria bacterium
ACACAGAACTCTATTTTACAGATTGCCTTTGGCCTGATTTCGATGAAATCGAGTTTGATAAAGCACTAGAGAGTTTTGCAACGCGGCAGCGTCGTTTCGGTATGACGGGTGACCAAGTAGAATCGACCGAGCTGTCGAACACTTCGGCCGGTTGAGCAACGCATAACCTAATCTAGCAACGAGAATTTACGTATTTTTCTACGCGACGGAAATGCGATTGAAATTGCGGATAATGTGATGTTATCGGGCGGTGGAAGCAATTGAAGGCGCGCATAGTAACTGGAACTTTGCTTGCATTAAGTATTGTCGGCGGCGTGATTTATCTACCGCTCGCTCTGATAGCGCTCGTGTTGGGCTCCTTTCTCGTCGTCGCTGCGTGGGAGTGGGCCGCATTATCTGGATGGCAGAGTGCGTCCGCACGAATCTCCTATACTTGTCTAGTCGCGGCATTCGCCATTGCAGTTTGGCACTGGAATGATGCGCCTGGATTTTTCTTTTACGCGAGCGCCGTGGCCGTTTTTTGGTGGAGCCTGTCAGCGGTATTCGTAATTTTTGCGCAACAACAGAAACTGGGCACTCGAATTCGCCTCGCGAATAATCCAGCGATCGGGGTTTTGGTTTTATCGTGTGCGTGGTCCTCGGTAGTGTGGTTACTGTGTCACGATAGAACAATGCTGTTAGGCTTGTTTAGCATAGTTTGGCTCGCTGACGCGGCTGCATTTTTCGTTGGCCGACGTTGGGGACGCCGACGGTTAGCGTCAAATTTGAGTCCGGGCAAATCCTGGGAGGGTGCGGCCGGTGGCCTTGCGTTCGCGACGTTCGGCACGCTTATATTTGCGACCACGATAGAGCTGTCCGGAGCGGCGAGCATGGCATTCTTAGCGGTTGCGATTATTGCAGTGTGCGCTTCTATCGTGGGCGACCTATTTGAAAGCATATTGAAACGGAATACGGGGTTAAAGGATAGTGGGCAAATTCTGCCTGGACATGGCGGCGTGTTAGATAGAATCGATGGTTTTGTTGCTGCCGCTCCAATATTTGTCGTGGGTTTGCACGGTTGGGTGGATCGACTATGACCGGCATTACAATCCTCGGCTCCACCGGTACCATCGGCGTTAATACCTTGGACGTCATTGCGCAGCATCGAGACACATTCGATGTAATTGCGTTAACGGCTAATCGAAACGTTGAAGATCTGTTGGCGCAGTGCAGTTTGTGGCAACCGAAGTACGCTGTCATGGCTGATCCTGATAGCGCCGAGAGGCTGGTCGACGCGTTGCGAGAAGCCAACTGCGCGACGGAAGTCTTAAGTGGCGTGGAAGGTCTCGAGTTTGTCGCGGGCCATGCAGAGGTAGATTTCGTAATGGCGGGAATAGTCGGCGCGGCCGGGCTACTGCCGAGTATTGCGGCGGCACGCGCGGGAAAGCGGGTGATGCTGGCCAACAAAGAAGCCTTGGTAATGTCTGGACAGTTGTTTATGGACGCTGTGGCTGATAACGACGCGCAACTGTTACCCATCGACAGCGAGCACAACGCGATCTTTCAATGTATGCCGGCTCGAATTGATGGTGGCTTAGCCAACGTTGGCGTTCGTCAGATCCTCCTCACCGCTTCCGGTGGGCCCTTCAGAACACGCGCGATCGATGAACTAAAATTCGTGACGCCGAATGAAGCGTGCGCGCATCCAAACTGGGTAATGGGCCGCAAGATTTCTGTCGATTCAGCGACCATGATGAACAAAGGCTTAGAGATAATAGAAGCGTGTTGGTTGTTTGATACGGATCAAGAAAAAATTACGGTGGTGATTCACCCGCAAAGTATCATTCATTCGATGGTTGAGTACGTTGACGGTTCCGTTTTAGCGCAACTCGGGAATCCCGATATGCGGACGCCAATTGCCTATGCGCTAGGCTGGCCAGAACGATACGAATCTGGAGTTGAACCCTTGAACCTGTTTGACGTCCAACGGCTAGATTTCGAAGCGCCGGATATTGAACGGTTTCCGTGTCTACGCTTAGCGCGCGAGGCAATGAGCGCCGGCGGGACAACCACGGCCATTCTCAACGCCGCAAATGAGCAGGCGGTCGAGGCATTTTTGCACGAGAAGGTTCAATTTACGGCGATACCGGAATTAATCGAATCGACTTTAGAGAATGTGTCGGGCCGGCCGGCAGATAATCTTGAGATCGTGTTATCGGCGGACGCCGAGGCACGCGCATACGTCGATCGGTTAGTCCACCAAAGGAGCGATACTTAGTGGAAATGCTGCAAACGATTGTCGCTTTTATTATCGCCCTCGGAATCTTGGTCACGATCCATGAATACGGGCATTATTGGGTTGCGCGCCGATCCGGCGTGAAAATTCTGCGATTCTCCGTCGGCTTTGGAAAGTCGCTATGGTCGACAAAACGCGGGGCGGATGAGACCGAGTTTACCCTGGCGGCAATACCGCTCGGCGGCTACGTGAAAATGCTCGACGAACGCGAGGGCAAGGTGCCGCCGGAGCTTGCCCATCGTTCATTTAACGCGCAGTCGCTTGGTACCCGCACAGCAATTGTGCTGGCCGGACCGCTCGCGAATCTCCTGTTTGCCTTGGTTGTGTACTGGGCGATGTATTTAATTGGAGTTTCTGGACCGCGGCCAATCGTCGGCGAGGTCCAGGCGGAGTCGTTGGCGGCGACAGCTGGACTTCAAAGCGGCGAGGAAATTATCACCGTGAACGGCCAGGTTTCGCCAACTTGGGATAATGTTTTTCGCTCGTCAATCACAGCCATTCTGGATTCCGGGTCTATTGTTCTCGGAGTTGAAGGCGCAGGAGGCGGAGCGCGTGAAATCGTATTGAACTTAGCAAGCATATCGGTTGATGATCTCAGTCGCGGGGATTTCTTCAGTAAAGTTGGCTTCGAACCCTATCGACCACCGATTCCTCCAAAAATTGGCCGCGTCGTAAACGGTGACCCTGCAGCGCTTGCGGGCATTCTAGCAGGCGATGAAATCGTTTCTGCGAATGGAAAGACTATCGATGACTGGATTAGCTGGGTCGAATTTATTCGCGGATCCGCCGGTCGGCGCATCGAGGTCGGATTAATTCGAGACGGCCTGCTAACGGTCGTCTGGTTGACGCCAGAAACGGTCACCTCGGATGACGAGACCTTTGGCCGAATCGGCGCGGAGGTCGATCTCACTGGCATTGAGGACGTTCCAATGGGTATCGAGCGTTACGGTGTCATTGAAGCGATGCCCAGAGCCTTCGACCGCACGCAGGAAGTGATTTCGACAACGCTTAAATTTATTCGAAAAATGGTACTTGGTGAGGCGTCAGTTAAAAATCTGAGCGGGCCAATTAGCATTGCACACTACGCGGGGCAGTCGGCCAAGATGGGCTTACCGAGATTTTTGGATTTTCTCGCCTTAGTTAGTATTAGCTTGGGAATTTTAAATTTGTTGCCGATCCCGCTACTCGATGGCGGACACTTAATGTATTACCTGTTAGAATTCGTGCTGCGCCGGCCAGTGCCAGAATCGATCCAACTTGCGGGACAGCAAGTTGGCTTCGTTTTGTTGCTCGGACTTATGGGACTGGCGGTTTACAATGACATCATGCGGATGATGTAGCTGGTGAGGGACGTCAAATTATAATTAAAATTATTTATGCACATTACCCTCGTTAAGCGCTGGGCCTTGGCTTGCTTGTTGGCCGCGATTTCAACTTCGATCGCAGCCATCGAGCCATTCATCGTCGATGATATACAAGTTCAGGGTCTCAGCCGCATTCAGCCGGGAACGGTTTTCAATTATCTGACCATAACCGTCGGCGACACCGTCGACGATCAAAAATCTCGGGATGCCGTCCGGGCGCTGTTCAAAACAGGCCTGTTTCGAGACGTTCGCCTCGAACGCAATGGTGACATCCTGGTGGTTCTCGTTGAGGAACGCGAATCCATTGCTGACATCACGTTTAAGGGAAACAAGGCGCTCAAAACTGACAACCTTATTGAAGGCCTTGGAGATGTCGGATTCGCAACGGGAGAAGTGTTCAATGAGGCCAAGCTCGATAAAGTTAAACAGGAATTGCAGCGCCAGTATTTCGCGCACGGAAAGTATGGCGTTCGTATCAATACGGAAGTGGAACATTTAGACGACAGTAGTGTCAGCGTCAACTTCACAATTTCGGAAGGGCAAGCGGCCAGAATTAAAGAGATTAATATTGTCGGAAACGAGATTTACTCCGATGAAGATCTAATCAAAAAATTCGATTTGACGACTCCAACGTGGACCAGCTGGTTTACCAAAGATGATCAGTATTCGAAACAAAAACTTTCAGGCGACCTCGAAAACCTGCGATCTCGCTACAACGACAACGGCTACTTACATTTCGAAGTTGACTCAACGCAGGTTTCAATCACACCAGACAAAGCCGATGTATATATCACGATAAATATTACGGAAGGCGAACGTTATACTGTCTCGGACGTCAAATTATCGGGAAAACTGATCGTCGAACCGGAGGAACTATTTGATTACGTTTCGACGCGCAAAGGGATGATCTTCTCGCGTAAAGCAATGGAACAAACGTCAAAGGAATTGACCGAGCGCCTAGGTGACGAAGGTTACGCGTTCGCTAACGTCAATCCGATCCCAAAAACTAACGAAGAAGATAATACCGTCACCGTGACGTATTTCGTCGATCCGGGCCAGCGGGTTTATGTGCGACGGGTGAGCTTTTACGGTAATGCTAAAACGCGTGACGAAGTATTACGACGGGAAATGCGTCAAATGGAAGGCGGCTGGATCTCGACGTCGGATGTAGAGCGCTCGAAAATTCGCCTTCAACGCTTAGGATTCTTTGAAGAAGTTAATGTCGAAACGCCCGCGGTTCAAGGCTCAACCGATCAAGTCGATGTGAACTTTGCGGTAAAGGAACGCCCGTCCGGGAACTTGCTTTTAGGGGTTGGCTTTTCGCAAGCGCAGGGGATTATCTTCAACACTAACGTTACCCAAGATAACTTTCTCGGCAGTGGCAAGAACGTTAGTTTCGCGTTTAACAATAGCGACATCAATCAGCTTTTTCGACTCGGCTACATTAATCCCTATTGGACGATGGAGGGAGTGAGCCGGGGGTTCAACGTTTCGTACCAAAAGGTCGATGCGGGAAACGGCGGCAATACTATTGAATACAAATCCGAGATTCTCGGCGCTGGTGTTTCGTTTGGCGTGCCGATTTCCGAGTACAACTTTGTTTCCGTTAGCGGCGACTACGAGTCCACTCTTTTAGATACGGACCTGCGCAATCTTGATCCGAGAATCGCAAGGTTCATTATCATTGAAGGAAATGAGTACGATGTGTTCCGCGCCTCCGGCGCGTTCGCCTACGATACCCGGAACTCGTCAATATTCCCCACGCGCGGGACGCTGCAACGGATTCGATTAGAGGCCGCGGTTCCTGGAGGCGATCTAACTTACTGGAAAGTAGATTTGGATTCTCGAGTGTTCATTCCTTTAATAAATAATTACACCTTGCTACTAAAAGGTCGCTTCGGGTATGGGGATTCCTACGGTGACACGTTCGAGCTGCCGTTTTTCGAAAATTTTTATGGCGGTGGTCCCCGAACAGTAAGAGGATATGAAGAAAATTCACTGGGTCCTGACGATTTTCGCGGTCGAGCGTTAGGTGGTGACACTTTAGTCGTCGCAAATGCGGAAGTTATCCTTCCCGTGCCGTTCCTTGAAGATTTTAAATCCGTTCGGCTAACCGCCTTCTTCGACGCCGGTAACGTTTACGCCTCGAATGAGGAGTTCGACATCGACAGCCTGCGCATGGGCGGCGGCTTGTCAGGGGTTTGGTTGTCCCCGTTTGGCTTATTGTCAGTTAGCGTTGCCCAGCCGTTCAATAATCGAGACGGCGACGAAATACAAAAATTTCAGTTTACCTTTGGCACATCGTTCTGATCCTATATCGAATAGGCATCAAGGACGGGAAATAGTGGAACGCACTGTTTCTGTTGGAATACACACGGAGTAACGAGAATTGAATAAACTTAGCTATGGTCTTTCCTTCACATTGGCGGCATTGATGACCGTTAGTGTTCACAGTCTTGCAGCGGATCTCAAGATTGGCGTGGTCAATGCCGTGCGCGTCCTTGAAGCTGCTCCCCAAGCCGATGTCGCGAGAAAGAAACTAGAAAAAGAGTTCGCGACGCGCGATCGCGAGCTAGTCGCTGCGCAAAAGGCGTTGAAAGGAATCGAAGACCGGATGATCAAAGACGGCGCGATCATGAGCGAAACCGAGCGGTCACGCTTGGAGCGCGATATCGTCAATAAGCGACGTGAACTAAAACGCGACCAGGACGAATTCAGAGAAGACGTAAATTTCCGGCGCAATGAGGAATTCGGTAAGATTCAGCGGGATATCGTCGAGGCAATCCGCGAGGTCGCGAAACAGCAAAAATACGATTTAGTCATGGGTGAGGGCGTTATCTACGCGAGTAAATCGGTTGACGTTACCGAGATAGTAATTAAGCACCTTAAAAAGTAGTGCGCTGAATATTCGTCTCGCACGAGCTGCGCCTTTGGCGGAATGGCATAGAGACGGACAATTCAACCCTGCAGTGCACATGGAAGCGTTCATGCCGTCTGACTCGTTCGGCATGGCTTCGTATCGGAATTCTTTCCGTTTAACGATCGCGATTATGACTGCCTGATCGACGACAAGTTATTTCAGATGCCTGGTCTGAAAAAATTGTGCGAAGTTTTCGATCGTCGAGGCTGGCTGCGCAAGGCGCAAAGGACGCGAGCGTTTTCGGCCGGATGCCGTATACCGCCACGTAGCTGAATTGTCCCATGGGCTCACATGTCTTTGGCTCCACGTTAACGCTTAACCGACGTTAGACGTTTAATCGAGGTTGATATCCCTACAGCCTGATAGTGCGAGTTTTGGAGTGCGCTGCATGAGCATAATAACGATAGAAGAAATCCTCGAGATGCTCCCGCATCGCTATCCGTTTCTATTGATTGATCGGGTCACTGAATGTGAAGCCTTTGAGAGCATTACTGCAATAAAAAATGTCACGATCAATGAGCCATTTTTTCAAGGACATTTCCCAAATCGACCAATAATGCCAGGCGTATTGATTCTCGAGGCGATGGCTCAAGCCACCGGCGTCTTAGCATTCTATTCACACAACACGCGCAGCAAAAGCGATGCAGAATATTTGTTAGTGGCCGTCGATAAGGCGCGCTTTAAGCGACCCGTTGGGCCCGGTGATCAATTAATCATGAAGGCCCGAATGACGCGTCAACTGAGAGGGATTTACCGATTCGAAGCGTCTGCCTATGTTGATGATGAGCTCGTATCGAGCGCCCAGTTCATGACGACAGAGTCGGATAGCACGCGTTGATTGATCCGACTGCAATCGTTGACCCAATGGCAAACATTGCCGCTGACGTCACGATTGGTCCTTGGTCTATTGTAGGCGCCAATGTCGACATCGGCGCCGGTAGCTGGATCGGTTCTCACGTTATTCTCAAGGGTCCATGCCGAATTGGCTCGAACAATAAAATCTATCACCATTGTTCCATCGGCGAAGATCCGCAGGATAAGAAATTCAACGATAGCGCTAACTCGTGGCTTGAGATTGGCGATAACAATATTATCCGTGAGTATTGCAGTATCAATCGCGGGACCGCTGCCGGTGGCGGGGTGACAACGGTTGGAAACGACAATTGGATCATGGCGTATTGCCATATCGCGCATGATTG
>CAWLAW010000114.1:0-7711 GCA_963854885.1 Gammaproteobacteria bacterium
TGCGGACGCCGTGATTCTTGATCTGGAAGATGCAGTTGCCGTCACGCAAAAAGTCGCGACGCGAGACGTCGTGAAAACCGCATTAAAACAGCAGCACGAGTGTCGCGGCTACGTTCGGGTGAATGCCATTGACACTGAATTTTGCTTCGACGATATCGAAGCGGTGATTGGTCCGTGGTTAGATGGCATTATGTTGCCCAAAGTTGAGCGCGCGGCAGATTTACAAGCCGTCGATTGGATGATGACAAGTCTCGAACGACGCCACGGGATGGCGCTGGGTTCGATCGATTTAATCCCCATTATTGAGACCGCGCGTGGGCATGCCAATGCACGCACAATTGCGGCGAGTGGTGGTCGTCTTCGACGTCTGTCTTTTGGTGGCGGTGACTACACGCGAGACTTGAATATTCAATGGACCTTCGGCGAAGACGAATTGTCTGCGGTACGTGCGGAAGTCGTCTTAGCATCGCGATTGGCGAATATCGAAGCGCCGATCGATACGGTGTTCATTCATATCAAAGAAGCGCAACATTTCGATCGTAGTGCTAACAAAGGTCGGGAATTCGGCTTCCAGGGGAAACTTTGTATTCATCCAGATCAGGTCACGGCCGCCAATCGCGCCTACACCCCGAGTGACGAAGAAGCGCGTTGGGCGCGCAAAATTATCTCCAGTTTCGAAGCGGCCGAGGCCGAAGGCTTGGCATCGATTCAAGTCGACGGGTATTTCGTTGACTACCCTATCGTCGAAAAAGCCCAGCGAATCGTCGACGTCTACGACGCAGTTGCCGCCAGTCAAGCAACCTCATGACCGCATCTGCCGTAAATCCACAAAGCGATGTCCACGCCGCGGACAAGTTTGCGTCCTTTGTGGAAAATTTCGATCTCTCATCCGTGCCGGATTCTGTTATCGCGCGGGCGAAACTTAGCATTCTCGATGCGTTCGGGATCGCACTCGCTTCCAGGAACTATGAATTTGCCAAGGCAGCGACGGCCGCGATAAGTGAACTTGGCGGGGATGGAGAATATCCGGTGATCGGATCGGCTCTGCGCCTCCCGCATCGCGACGCAGCGCACTTAAACAGCACCCTAATTCACGGTCTCGATTTTGACGATACCCACAGCGAAGCCGTCGTGCACACCTCAGCAAGCGCCGTTCCGACCATGTTCATTAGCGGGCTTGCGGTGGGTGCTAGCGGCGCGCAAGCACTGTCGTCTTTCGTAATTGCCTCAGAGTGTTCGAGCCGCATCGGAGCGGCTGCGCATGGCGGATTTCACGACAAAGGCTTTCATCCAACCGGGGTGGTAGGTGCATTCGGTTGCACACTCGCAGGTGGCTACCTGTATGGACTTAATCACGAACAATTACTCGACGCACAAGGCATTGTTCTATCCAAGGCGTCGGGCAGCTTGCAATTTTTGGACGACGGCGCTTGGACGAAACGGAGTCACCCTGGTTGGGCCTGTGTCTGCGCGCATACCGCCGTGATCATGTCAAAGCACGGATACTTCGGTCCTCGCGATCCTTATTTTGGCCGCTACGGATTGTTCCCCTTACATACGCATGCCGGGATTCGGATTAACACTGAGGTACTCGTTGAACATCTCGGCGAACATTGGGAAATGTCCAACATTGGATTTAAGCCCTATCCAGCCTGCCATTTAACTCATGCCTTTGCCGATGCCGCATTAGCGCTAAAAAAGCAGTATTCGCTCGACGTTCAAGATATCGAGCAAATCGTTGCCTATGTACACGACAGCGAAATTCCAGTGATTTGTGAACCGGCGGCAAACAAAATCCGACCACAAAACTCTTACGATGCCCAATTCAGCGTGAACTATTTGATCGCCGCAAGTTTAGTTCGCGATCGCTTCGGTTTGGCTGAACTCGAAGACGATGCACTCACTAACCCGGAAATTCTCGATCTTTGCTCGAAAACAAGTTATCAGTCCGATCCCGATTCCGCCTATCCGAACTATTATTCGGGCGCGATAGACATCGTTACCCGAGACGGCAGGCGCTACCATCATCGAGAACAAATGCACCGTGGATCGGCTGGCAACCCGATGTCAGAACAAGATCTAACAGATAAATTCTTGGACAACGCGCTGCGCACGATTAGTCGAGAAAAAGCCGAAAAAGTAATGAATTTAGTGCTCGATTTAGAAAATTCTGCCAATCTGAAAGACCTTGCCGAGACTCTAACGACCCGCTAGAAATTCTTTTCGAAGAAGCAGTATTGTGGCTCGATCAGTATCCCGAGGCATTATTATAGCGAGGCGCGCTGCTCGTGTTCGTAAATGTCTTAGTGAATAAACCAGTACGGACAGATAGTTTTCTGCGCCACATCTAATTCCATGCCCGGATCTCGAGTGTGGCGGCCAGTGAGAAACCTATTCACTCGACGTCGGCCCATTTTGCGCCAGTGCCTTTAGCGATGTATCGCCAAGTGCTTGGGCAATGCCGAGATCGATCTTCGTGAGCAAGCTTTCCATAACCGGATCGCTGGCCAATTCGACCCGGCGCGAGCCCACAATCTGATACTGGCGTAACGCTTGCACGACAGACGCGACACTCGTTTCTTCTGGGGGCACGCGCAACATATACGCAGCCGGAGTAGCGGCATTGCGACTGATTACCTTCGCGTTCTCGAGCACGGCGATAACTTTATCAATCATTTCTGGCGGAACCTGTTGTGCCGCACTTAACGAATCCGTCGTTAGTGACGCTTCCTTTGCGTAATATCCATTCACGATGCGCACGAGTACGGTTAGCGCAACTCCCTCAAACGTTGCATAACTAAAGCGCCACTTGCGCGCACGAGCAATAACAATATTTGGATTTTGGACATAGTAGGAAATACTCGCGCCGACTAACAAAATTAACCAGCTCACATACAACCAGATCATAAAAAACATGGCCGTGCCGAACGTCGCGTAGACTGCTTGGTACTTTGTGGCTGAGGCGACGAAATAGGCGAAAATGTAGCCTGCCGATTCCCACAACAATCCCGCGACAACCCCGCCGACTAACGCCGTCAGAAATTTAACCCGCGTATTCGGAATCAATATATATAAGAAAGTAAACGCGCTGATAACAAGAAAATACGGCGTTAGGCGCGCAGATTCAGCGGCTACCGTGCCAAACGGCTCATAGTTGGTGACTGCCTGCATCACCGAGTTATTCAATACCGATCCCGTGATAGCGAGTGCGGCGAAGACGAGCAACGGCCCGACGGTGAGCACGGAAATAAATGTCGCGAAACGCTCGGCGAACGACCGATGCGCCTTAACATGCCAAGCGTGGTTAAACGCCGCTTCGATTTTTTGCATTAAGGTGATGATCGTATAAACCAGCAGGGCGAGTCCGACCGCTCCGAGCACTCTGACGTCGATGTTATTCACAAACTCAACGATGCGGATCGTAATTTCTTCCGATTTCTCCGGACCTAACGCCCAGAAATACTCCAATAACAATGGCTCGATTTGGTTTTGTACGCCAAAACCTTTAAGCACGGAAAAGCTAAACGCAAGTAACGGAACGAGCGAAAGAATCGAGGTGTAAACCAGACTCATCGCACGCAAGTTAAGCTCACCGCTGGAAAATTCGCGATAGACGTAAACTAAGGTCCGCGCGATAGCCACCGGGATCCGGATCCAGGCCTCCGATTGGCTGTAGTCGTTATCCCAAACAAGACGTTGCTCAAGCTCGATGAGCTTACTTAGACTAATACTCATTGGTTGTCTCGAGGCGTGATTTTTATTGCGGCCCTTAATTCACTATCGTCGTTCAATATTGATGCGAGTTTTTCCCCATTCCAATCACCCAACCGAGGTCCGAGAGAATCGATTGCGCCTGGCGTAGCGGAAAGTCGCGGCAACACCGTCGGCACGACGAGCGTGCCCAAAGTCTCGTGCAAAACTTCCTCGAGCACACCGCGGGCGGCGAAGTGCTCATCTGCAAAAATATCGGCAATTGAATTTATCGCGCCGCACGGCACGTCTCCGGCTGTGCATTGAGTAACGACTTCTGTCATCGGGTAGGACTTCGTGAATTTTTCAACTGCGGTATCGATAACATCGCGATCGGCTAGGCGGTCTTGCGTTTTAGGATGACTAAGGCCGAGTTCCGGCCGGTGCAGGACGTTCTCTGCCATACGCGTCCAGATCCGGTCAGATGTGCATGCGATAGCTACCCACTTACCGTCAGCACAGGGAAAATGCCCATGCGGACACGCATTCCGTGTTCCGACGCCTTCTGCCGTGCGTACAATTCCGTGCTTTGCATACACCGGCGCTACCTCGTCCAAAACGCGAAAAATCGACTCGAACAATGCCACATCGATGACCTGCCCAGTACCGCTGCGCTCAACTTCACGTAACGCCATTAAAATCCCCACCGCACCGTATAGCCCGGAAATATAGTCGGCCAACGACGTGGAACCAGGGGTAACGGGCGGCCCGCCCGGCATTCCAGCGAGCTGCGTTAGGCCGCCAAAAGCGTGAGCGATACGTGCGAACCCCGGTCGGTCGCGATACGGCCCAGTTTGACCGTAGCCGCTAATCCGTAGCAATACCAAACGCGGATTCAAATCTTGGAGTACGTCCCATCCCAATCCCCATCGCTCCAGGGTACCGGGTCGAAAGTTTTCGCACACGACATCTGAACGTTGGACAAGTTGCTTAAACTTTTCTACATCCGGAGGTGCCTTTAAATTTAGCGTGACGGAATGTTTATTTCGTGCCTCGCTCAACCACGCGAGGGTTTGATCCGGTTCTTCAGTAGGAGTGCCGAAGCGCCGCAACGGGTCTCCGCCATCGGGATGTTCCACCTTGATAACTTGAGCGCCGAACTCCCCAAGTATCGCGGCTGCAAAAGGCGCTGCTACAAAGGTTGCGAGGTCGAGTACGCGAACGCCATTTAGGGGTTTCGGTAACTGATCGTCGGATTTAGATGACATTAAATTGTTCCATTTCCCTTGATTCGACCAGGCGCGCATGACCTACCGATATTGTCGCGCGTTGAGGCCGGTTGTGTCGAACGTCGAGACAAAGTCGTGCTTAGAATTCGACGACGTGATCGAGGCCCCATTCGAACGCATCCGATATATGGAATCAGCGCCGACATGCGGCTTTAATCCTCTGCATGCATGCGCTAATCTCCCTGCGAAAGTGGCCCCTATCGGTGGCCCATGGAAAAACATTATGCCCGGCCCATTAGATGGTTATCGCGTTATCGATCTCACTTCCATGATTTCCGGCCCGATGGCGACCATGATCCTGGCTGATCAAGGTGCAGACGTTATCAAGGTCGAGAACCCTCTAGACGGTGGTGATTATGTCCGCAAAGGCGCGAACCGCCGTGGCGACTTCTCCGCCTCGTTTTTGAATAACAATCGAAATAAACGATCCATAGCATTGAATCTCAAAGATCCCCGCGGACTCGAGTTGTTACACAAATTGATCGCAGGCGCGGACGTGTTCGTGCAAAACTTTCGTCCTGGGGTGGCGGAGCGGATCGGGCTTGGCGAAGATGCGTTACGCAAAATCGCGCCGACTATCGTCTATGTGTCGATCAGCGGATTTGGCGAAGTTGGTCCATTCTCAAAAAAACCGGTCTACGATCCGCTAGTTCAAGCGATGTCTGGACTCGCTACGGTGCAAGCGGGTTCCGATGATGAACGTCCGCGACTCGTGCGCACAATTTTGCCGGACAAGATGACGGCTATTACCGCGTCGCAAGCGATTACCGCGGCACTGCTAGCACGGGAACGCACTGGCGAAGGACAACACGTGCGCTTGTCGATGCTGTCCTCGGTAATATTTTTTTTGTGGGGCTCGGACATGGGCAGCCAAACGTTCGTTGGCAATGAGTTGCCGCAACAAGCTGCAGCCAGCTTTTTTGATCTCGTCTACGCGTCAGCGGATGGTTATTTAACCGTCGCTGTGATGTCGGATAAGGAATGGCAAGGGCTGACCCAAGCGCTCAATAAACCGGAATGGTTAGACGATGAACGCTTTAAGACCCCGGCGTTGCGCGATCGAAATCTCAACGATCGCATCGCCGTCACCCAGGAAGTTTTGCTCAGCGAACCCGCCGCATATTGGTTAGAACGACTAGAACAAGCTGGCGTGCCCTGCGCGCCAGTGCTAACCCGCAACCAGATGATTGAGCACCCGCAAGTCGCGGCAAACGGCGTGATAGTGGAGAACGAACATCCGGAGGTTGGGCCACTTCGACAAGCGCGTAATCCTGCGGAGTTCTCGCGCACCCCTAGCGAAATGCGCTTCGGCGCACCGCGGCTTGGTGGCAACACCGTCGAGATACTTAGCGAAATTGGCGTGAGTGAAAACGAGATCGCAAGTTTGGAAGCGGAATCCGTGCTCCTTACCGGAATACCCCGCCGATAGCTGTACTAGCAAATAGTTAGGTTGGGAACGACTTCGCTAAATACTGAAATCAGGTGCGCACAACAGAGGATAAGCGCCGAAACGACGCTCGCCATGCGACACTCATCGTTTTAAGGATGCGACGATTCGATGAACCCGGCTTAGCGAGGCCGTGTCGTTCGCCCAGTGGACGCTATGTTGATAAGAAATATTTATCGTACTGATAAAATTAAATTGTTTACTGTGTTCTCGAAACTGGTTTAAAAAACAGTTGTTCTTGAGGGAATAGTTATGAATAATCTCGACGTTGATGGCGAAAACCTAGTTAGCGGCGAAGTACCGAACGAATCTTGGGAGCCGAAACCGGCAACCGAGATACAAAGGAATGTTGTGGCATCTAGACGCCGGATTGAAGATTTAAAAGAGCGCCAACGAATGCGCGAGTTGCTTGAAGACGATGAATTCGAGCTAGATTTTAGCTAACGGCGTACTCGGCATCGCGAGCGACCCGGCAATAGCCGCAAAAAACTCGCGTTGCGTCGATTCGTTATGCCATAGCGCGAACACTTGCCGTCGAAGTCGTGGCGACTTTGATACTAGCTTAAGTTTCGATGCTCGCGGATTGGAACCGACCGGCAAAAACGCCACCCCAGGATGCGTCTCAAGATAGTCCCGCGCGACCATATGATCACGGGTTTGCAAGCATGGTGCTTGTTGAAATCTAATCCCCTCATGCAGCGAATTCACTTCCGGTCCCCACTCCACATAGATATTTGGCTGCGCCGCGACTTGATCGATACGCGTCGCGCTCGAGCTATAGAGCGCTATTTCGAATTCAAATACTGCAACACAATTGACGTTCTCATGCGAGATCCGATTGAATACAAGACCAATGTCCAAGGTCTGTCGACGGATACGTTTCGCAATTACATCCTCACCTAACTGATCGGCACGTAAACTTAACTCCGGCCACTCACGCGTCAACATTCCCAGTGAAGATTTTCCAATTAGCTCCCACGCACCCGGCTCGGCCGCAAGAGACAACTGGGCACTAGTCGACGGAAGTCGTCCAATATCGCGACGCGCTTGATTCCACGCTTCAAGAATCGACTCGGCGGTACTAACAAGTTGCTCACCTGCAGCGGTCGGGTAGATGTTGTTCTTCTCGCGAACAAACAACAGTGTAGTCAAAATAGTTTCTAAATGCTTGATGCGCTGACTAACGGCTGCTTGGGTGACGTGCAAGTTCTCTGCGGCTGAATGGAAATTCCCTAAGCGCCGGACTTCCAAAAACGTGCGCAGTAAATCGATATCCATAATTGTT
>CAWLAW010000115.1:0-7672 GCA_963854885.1 Gammaproteobacteria bacterium
CTTATTGGCTGCACGTTGGAGAGATAGTGATCTTCAATTTGCCACCGACGTCGCCGATGCAATGCTCGAAAATTTTGAAGATTCCGCTAACGGAGCATTTTTCTTTACCAGTAACGATCATGAAAACTTGGTACAACGGGCAAAACCATTAACCGACGATTCGTTACCGTCTGGCAACGGGATCGCCGTGCAGGCGTTGATCGCTCTCGGTTCACTAACTGGCGAGGCCCGCTATCTTGAGGCCGCCGAACGCTCGTTGAGAGCGAGTATGGAGCAAGTCGACGGATGGCCTTCTGCCCACGCAACATTAGTTAGGGGGATGCTCGATCATCTAAACCCGGTGCAGCGTGTCATTATCCGTTGCAACGAGGTGACCGAAGCGGCAGCGTGGCGAGAGGCCGCGCTCAAACAACTAACGTCGAGAGACCGCTGTTACGTTATCGCTGCTGACGCTAAACCACCCGGCAAATTGGGTGCAATGAGCGTTGCAGCCGGTTCGACGGTTACCGCCTACGTGTGCTGCGGCGACGACGTCAGCGCCCCATTAACCAGCATTGATTCGCTTCGAGATCACCTTAAGAATTGACAGGGCTGAGGCGGCGGCCAGCCGCCACAAACGTCATTATCGGAGATTGAGGGCGTGCGCGCCGTCGCTACGGACGGTGGAGCTGGAACGCGAGATGGCTCGCTACAACAGCCCTCTTGTGTTCAAGATGAGATCTTGGGAAACGCCAATTATGATTAGCCGCCCGCGACCGATGAGTGCGAGCGGTTAATCAATGAATATTTCGATTAAGCTAAGCGTCGTGCCGTCCCACAACCGCAATGCTGGACACGTTTTGGTAAGGGAAGCCACCGAGATTGTGCGTCAGTCCCAAGCGCGGATCACTTAATTGGCGCTCTCCGGCGCGACCTTGGAATTGCAAGTACATTTCGTACAGCATGCGTAATCCCGACGCACCAATCGGATGTCCGAAACATTTGAGGCCACCGTCAATCTGGCAGGGCACCTCGCCGTCGGCGTCAAATACACCGTCTAAGACGTCTTTTACCGCACCACCATCGGCAGACAAGCCAAGATCTTCCATTGTGACTAACTCGGTGATCGAAAAACAATCATGCACTTCGGTCATACTGAGCTCTTCGCGCGGATTCTTAATCCCAGCTTCTGCGTAAGCGCGCTTTACTGCATGTCTGGTGGTTGCAATATACGATCCGTCCCAGTCATTGAAACCGACTTCTTCACCATTTGATACGCACAGTTGTAAGGCCTTAACGGTGACGATGTCGTGCTTACCCAAGCTTTTGGCGATCTCGGGGGTCGTTACAATCGCGCAGGCAGCTCCATCGCTAACCCCACAACAATCGAACAATCCGATTGGCTCTGCGATCATCGGAGCGCGCATCGCCTGATCTTCTGTGATTGAACGCTGTAAGTGCGCTTTCGGATTCTTCGCACCATTCGCGTGACTCTTCACCGACACATGGGCCATTGCGCGCTTTAAGTCTTCTTTATTCGTTGAATATTTAGCCGTGTAACCAGCGGCAAGTTGCGCGAATACGCCGGGCGCGGAAACATTGGGGAAATGCAAATCGTTGGTTACCCCGCGTGAGCGTTGCGGCAATCCGCCGTACCCCATGTCCTTTAATTTCTCGACACCAAGAGCCAGTGCAAAATCACACGCACCCGATGCGACGGCATAGGTCGCTGCACGAAAAGCTTCTGTACCACTCGCGCAATAATTTTCGATCTTCGTCACCGGTATGTTCGGTAACCGCAATGCCATACTTAACGGTATCGCGCCCGGACCGACATTAAATGTATCGATGCCAGTCGCCTGCCAAGCGGCTTCGATTTGCTTCTTCTCGATGCCGGCGTCTTTGATGCACTCTTCGAACGCTTCGGCCATGAGATCTGCAGGCTCGCAATCCCAGCGCTCGCCAAACTTGCTGCAACCCATTCCGAGTATTGCGACTTTGTCTTTAATTCCAGTTGCCATAATAATTCTCGCTCTGTGATGCTTATTGAACTTGGATAGCTTTCCAAAAATATTTTCTGAATCCGCGTTGGCTATCGATTTGCTTAACTCGAAAATGAACGCCGACTTGTACCCCGGTGTCGAACGTTTCAGGGTCGACTTCGGCGATATCCATCATCAAACGGCCACCGCCGTCGAACACCACCATACCGAAATACGCAGGCGGATTGAAATCAAATGTGAGCTCGTCGGCCGTCCATGTCGCGACATGACCAACGGCATTGGACATCGGATGTTCGTCCTGGGTGTCGCCGGCACCACATTCAGGATTAACACAATATTTATGTTTCGGGATTTGCACCGTGCCACAGGCGCTACATTTTGCGCCTTTAAAACCCGTCGTAAACGCGCGGTTTCGGTACATGGCGGTCAAGAACGATTGTTTATCAACTTCTGCGCGCTTACCCAAGCCCTTGTCGAGTAGCTCATTAAACGACTGAAATTTATTATAGTTTTCTTCGGCCCGCCCTCTTGCAAGATGTCCTGAGACGCCATATTGCGGCGTTTTCGAACCGATCGCATCGGTCGCCCGAAATAGGATCGTATCGCAACCTTGGCCAAAACCGACGACGAGAATCAAATCATTCGGTTGCGCTTGCTCCAGACGATGTGCGAGCAGTAATAGCGGATGCGCCGCCCCAGTAATACCGACGCTCTCGAGTAGATTATCGGCGATCGCTTCGCCACTCAGTCCGAGGGCCTTGCCCAACATCGCCGGTACCCGGCCCTGGTCGGTTGCGAGTACGAAGTGCTTAATATCAGCCGCAGTGAGTTGTGCTTTTTCCAGTAGCGCATTCACCGCCTTGGGCACAATCTTCATGTAACCTTCGTCGCGAACCCAACGTTCCTCCCAACCATAGTCATATTTACTACCATCGGCGCGGTAGTGATCGACGAAATCGTCGGCCGTACAGTGGCTATCGATATACTCCGCGATAACATTGTTGTTACCCAGTGTAAGCGCCGCCGCACCATCGCCGTACAACATTTCTTCGCGCGTCGCGACTTGCGTTCGACGATGCTCCGACCCCACGACGACAACCTGCGACGCCGATTTAGCTGCAGCTATATCTAAACCAAATAATAGAGCGGAAGTTGCGGCACGTTGCGACGCCGTCACGTCCGCCGTCCGTATTGCGTCGATCTCAAGATTCAGCGCTTCCGCCACAACAACTGAATGTTGTCGATCGAGAAACGGTCCGCTTGTCGAAGCGAAAATCAGCGCATCGGCGCTCTTATCGCCCGCACCTAGACAATCGCTCGCGGCTTCGACTGCCATAGTGATGGCGTCTTCATCCCAATTACAAACAGCTTTTTCGCCGCGCGCGAGGCCTTTGAGACTGGCGTCAAACCATCCGTTCGCATCCGCGATAACTTTTTTCTGCAATCGCATGCGCGGCAGGTACGCGCCGTAGGCGGTGATCCCAATCATAATATTTTCCTATGCCGATTCGTGTAGTCTTAGTCCGAGCTATCGTAGATTCGAGTTAATAAATGGCAACGATGTGTTACTCGGTAATTGCGCAACCGTTATTTAGCACGACGATGTCGCGCTCGACGACAAGCGCTCGGAACGACAGCGTGTTGCCATCTTGCCAGTATTCTACGCGGATGGTTTCTCCGGGATACACCGGCGCGGAGAAGCGCAGACGCATTTCTTTGAGCCGCTTTGCATCGTATCCCAAGGCCGCTTTAACCAAGCCATGACAAGCGACCCCGAAGGTACACAATCCGTGCAATATTGGTCGCTCGAATCCAGCGGCAATTGCCACGTCAGGATCGGCGTGTAGTGGGTTATAGTCGCCGCTTAAGCGATAAATCAACGCCGCTTGATCGATCATCGGTAAATCCACCGAGCCGTCAGGGTCGCGCTCCGGAAGAGTATGTGGTGCCGGTGCCACCTTGGCCGGACCCCCGAATCCACCATTACCACGGGCGAACGTTGTCGATGTGAGCGTGCAAATTTTATCGCCCGATTCGTCCGTGACGATGCGTTCCTGAAATATCAAGGCGCCGCGATTTTCACCCTTATCGATGACGTCGACAATGCTTGTACGTCCGGTCAACTTTCCTTGTGTCGGGATCGGGCGGTGTAAAACCATACCCATTTCGCCGTGCAAGACCTTAACCCAATCGACCCCTGTGCCCGGATCTTTTAACCAAAATCCCGGTCCGGCAAGAACCACCGCCATACTCGGGAAGACGCTGAGATCTTTTTCATAAACGAATTGCAGCTGCCCCTTATCAAGCGGATCACTTCCGATCCCAATACCGAGCGAATACAGCATCGCGTCCCGTGGACTCAAATCTTGCTCGCCAACGGGAACTGGAAACGCCATTAATTGCTCATCGAGGCGCATTAAATTGGATCCCAGCTAAAGATATCAGCCGACCGATCGAGCGGATAGAAATCACTTTCCATCGCGGGTCGCATTTGCTCGGCAATCGAATCAGGGGTCCACCCTTCGGCTCGATGTACGGAGCGAATGGGCCGCGGTTGGCTGAACAAGAAGATCTCATTCATGCGCACGCCGAATATTTGTCCTGTCACCCCATCGGCAGCGTCACTACCGAGATAAACCGCAAGAGGCGACTGATGAGAAGGCTTCATTTGTTTGATCTTCGCGAGTCGCGCTTGTTGCTCTGGGGTGTCATTGGGAATCGTGCCGATCATGCGGCTCCATGCGAATGGTGAGATGCAATTCGAACGCACATTAAAACGTTGCATATCCAGAGCGATACTTTTCGACAAACCGACGATACCGAGTTTTGCAGCGGCGTAGTTAGCTTGGCCGAAATTACCGATGAGGCCGGATGTCGAGGTAAAGTGAACGTATGCGCCGCTTTGTTGCTCACGGAAATATGTTGCCGCCGAGCGACTCACATTAAACGCCCCACGCAAATGGACGGCGATAACCGAATCCCAATCGGGTTCACTCATTTTGTGGAAAATCGTATCGCGCAGAATTCCGGCATTATTCACCACAATGTCGATTTGACCAAACGCATCGATCGCGTCGCGCACCATTGCCTCGGCATCTTTGCGCTCAGCCACCGAGCCGGTATTGGCTATTGCAGTGCCGCCGGCGGCGGTAATTTCGCTGACGACTTCGGCTGCCGGTCCGGCATCCGATCCCGTGCCATCGACGCTACCGCCGAAATCGTTTACGACAACCTTTGCACCGTGTTGGGCCATTAATAGCGCGATTTCCTTGCCTATCCCACGACCAGCGCCGGTCACCAAGGCGACCTTACCCTTTACCATTTGCGAATCACTCATTAGCTACCTCTCAAAATTACGTTTGCCGCGATCGTGTGAATCACGATCGGGTGCGCTGGGACCGATTCAGCCCACCGAGGTCGCGTAATTTATCGTGCTAGGGCCGGACGTGTCTATGGCAAATCGGTTTTAAGGCCCGCAGGCTTACGCAAGCTGGGTGCTGAATTACGTCAAAGTCGGTTCTGAAGTGGACCGCCGTATGACGCGCCATGGGTGGCGACAACGCGCAGCGCGTTTGTCCGTTGGCGCGTAAATACCGATTGTTATTGAAATGCGGCCGACCGGAGAATATCGTTCAAGCGAGACTTAGCTCCTGGTCAACTACCCAATCAACCTTCTAAGATTATGTCTTTGTAGGTGCCACCTGCTGGGATCATCGGATACACATTCTGCTCCGGATCCACAATCACATCCACCAAGTACGGTTCATTCGGGTCCGCTAACATGCGTCGAAACGCGGCGTCTAATTGATCAAACGTCTTTACACGTTCGGCACGTACCCGATATCCGGCGGCAATGGTAACGAAATCAGGATATATGTCGTCTTCGTCACTGCGCTTCACAGCCATTGGATCCCCAAGCGACGACTCCGCTCGATGTCCTGCATAAATCATGTCTTGCCACTGCCGGACCATGCCGAGCCACTGGTTGTTTATGCAAACGACCTTAACCCCGATGCCGTAACGATGCAGCGTCGAGAGTTCGTGAATGCTCATGTTTAGACTGCCGTCGCCATCAATATCGATAACCGTCCGATCGGGACAACCCACTTTCGCGCCGATTGCAGACGGTAAACCGTAACCCATTGTTCCAAAGCCGGAACTGGATAGGAACGAGCGATGCTGCGACACCGCATAGTGCTGCATCGCCCACATCTGATGCTGCCCAACGCCCACCGTAATGAGCGCGTCGCCGTTCGTTATTTCGGAAAGTAATGAAATTGCCGCCGGACCGCTCAGTGAATCATTCGCGGGCACTTGCAGCGGATGCCGTTCTTTAAGCCGGTCAAGTTTCGTGCGCCACTGCGAATATTCGCCGGGCTTTGCCGCGTCGACGAGCTGCGGAAGCGCGACGCGAAGATTCGCTCGAATGCCGAGCGTCACAACCTTGTTCTTATTAATCTCGTTTTGATCGACATCGATATGGATAATTTGACCGTCTTTGATGAATTCTGTCACATTTCCAGTTACGCGATCGTCAAACCGTACGCCTAACGCTAAAACAAGATCCGCTTCGTTGACGGCGACATTTGCCGCGTAACTGCCGTGCATACCTAGCACATCCAACCACAGCGGGTGCTGCGGTGGCACGCTGCCCAAGCCCATAATCGTTGTCGTAATCGGGCAATCGAGCTTCTCAGCCAGCGCCACGAGTTGCGCTTCCATTGTGCTGGCGACGATTCCTCCGCCAGCATAAATAACCGGCCGCGAAGACTCGGCGATCATGCGCATACACTGACTTAATTGTGCTTCACTGAGTCCCTCAATCACTTGCTCGACGGGATCAATTACTGCCGGAATGCGAGGTGCGAGAAAATGCCCCTCGGGGTTTCGCGGATAATGCTGCTGGATATCTTTCGGCAGGTCGATGAGAACCGGCCCGGGGCGATTCGAGCTGGCAAGTGCGAACGCTGTGCGCACGACTCGCGGAATGTCTGCGACGTGCTTTACCAGCATGCTTGCTTTGGTAATCGGCTCGGTGATAGCGACAATATCTGCCTCTTGAAATGCATTTTTGCCGAGCAAATGACTCGGGACATTCCCGGTAATCGCAACGATTGGCGTGGAGTCGCTGTTCGCGTCGCCTAAACCAGTGACTAAGTTGCATGCTCCGGGGCCTGAGGTGGCGAGGCAAACACCAATCTTGCCAGTCGATCGCGCATAACCTTGCGCGGCATGGACGGCGCCTTGCTCGTGTTCCGTCCGATAACAGTGCAATCCAAAACTGTCGAGGACGTCGAAGATTTCGAGGTTCGCGCCGCCGGGGTACCCGAACAAGCAATCGACATTTTCGGCTACCAGCGCAGCAGCGAGTATTTGCGCACCGCGTTGCGCCCTCGCGCGATCGGCTGCGCGGATATCTGCGAGCGGCGCGCCTGATACGCTACCGACATCGCCGTAGGTGATATTGTCAGCCGGCGGCCGCGAATTATCGTCATCCATTGCAATTACTCGTACAAAGATTTAGCTAAATATTAGCGAGTTGACAGGTCGTGCAGTTGGCTTTTCGCAAGCTAAATTCCCCCAAATGTCTCATCGGGTACACGTTAATCGAGCGAACAGTCGCTACCAATTCCAAACAGTATCTAATAATCATTATGGGTTTGTAAATTTCAGCGTTAAGTGAATAGTTA
>CAWLAW010000116.1:0-7654 GCA_963854885.1 Gammaproteobacteria bacterium
CGAGGCGTATCAGGCACACAATATTTCGCCGAGGGGCAGTTGCTATGGTGAGTTCGAACTGGACAGACATCTGCGTTTAGCGATCCAACAGTGCTTTTTTGATGGCCACGGCGAATTCAAGCCAGTACCCGAATTTAGCGATAGAATGCGCGTTCGTGAACTTCGAATAGATCGATGAATAATATGGAAACCGTATTTAGCACGGCAGATTTACGCATCAAAGTGTCGGCATGGCGACGAGCCGGAGAGCGGGTCGCTTTTGTACCGACGATGGGCAACTTACATGATGGGCATATTGCGCTGCTCGATCGCGCGCGCCAGGAAGCCGACCGCACCGTCTTTAGTATTTTCGTCAATCCAATTCAATTTGGTCAAGGAGAGGATTACGCCAAATACCCGAGTACTCTACGCTCCGATCAAGAAAAACTACGTCGCAGAGGACTTGACGTATTATTCGCGCCGAATTTGCAGGAACTCTACCCAGCAGGAACTGAGGAGGACACGCGCGTGACGGTGCCGGGTCTGTCGAGTATTTTGTGCGGTGAATTTCGCCCCGAGCATTTCTCTGGCGTTGCTACCGTGGTGACCAAATTGTTTTTCAGCGTACTGCCCGATTGCGCATTGTTCGGTGAGAAAGATTTGCAGCAGTTAATGGTGATTCGCCGGATGGTAGATGATTTGTGTATACCCATCGAAATCATCGGGCACCCGATAATTCGTGAATCAGATGGATTGGCAATGAGTTCTCGAAACAGTTACTTAAGCGACGACGAACGTGCGATAGCGCCCGCCATCTATGCAGCTCTTCGTTCGGCACAGAGCCTGGTAGTGAAAGACAATGCGGACTTCCGCCGAATTGAGGACGACGCGATCAAAGGATTGCGTGATGGAGGGTTCAAACCCGAGTATTTCACTATTCGCCGCTCGCAAGATCTTAGCGAAGCTCAAGTGCATGAAAAAGAACTTTCGATTCTCGTTGCGGCCTGGCTCGGAAACGCGCGCTTGATAGACAACGTTCAGGTTACCTGGAATGGCTAAAACTGCCGCTGGCGAACTACCGCGAGTTCTGTGGCTTTGGGTGATGCCGCTACCGATCATGATCCATTTGGGTGCGCGCTACCTCGATCCGGACGATCGTTTCTTTTCGCGCTGGATCGAATCCGAATCTGGATTGATTGAGAACGCGACGGCTATATTGCTATTACCTGCTGTGTATTTCGCGCTGGTCGCTGGGGTGCGATATTCCCGTCGTTACGGCGCCCTGGTTTTACTTTGGTTTTTTGGTTTTGCCGCTGTGTGTTTCGGTTTCGCGGGGGAAGAGATCAGTTGGGGTCAGCACTGGCTTGGCTGGCAATCGCCTGAATATTTCATCGAAAACAACCGCCAAGGCGAAACAAATTTTCATAACGTCAATATCCATTTCGGTCGGGTCGTAAAATCCATACTAACAATCGCGATCATTGTCGGCGGCTTGATCATGCCGTTACGCCGTCGAAAGCGCCCGGCGAACGAGTCGCGAATTGCATCTTTTTGGGACATCGTTACGCCAACGATCGTGTGTGTCCCTGCAGCAGTGTTCGTTTTCGGCGTGCGTTTGGTAGAGCGGTTTAAAACCTGGTTCGATCTCGACACGGCGATTTTGGCAGTTAATCTGAAAGAATCTCAGGAATTGTATATCGCGATATTCTTACTCGTTTACGCTTGGTGGGCCTACCGCCAATGCGCCGCCAACGATTCCGCGATTGATGCATAATTGCTCTTCAGGACGCTTGATTGCTGCCTAGATGCAAGCATAATGCAGCGTACAAAAAGCTTACCAAGCCTAATTTAATGCCCGAAAGAACTAAAAAGCGGCTGTTCATCAAAACCTTTGGTTGCCAGATGAACGACTACGACTCCCATCAAATGGTTCAATTAATGACCCAAGATCGCGAGTTTGAGCAAGTCGCTCGTCCCGAGGACGCCGATTTATTGCTGATGAATACCTGTTCGATTCGGGAGAAAGCGCAAGAGAAATTGTTTTCAGAACTCGGCCGCTGGCGTGCGTTAAAGGAAGAGAATCCTTCTTTGTTGATCGGTGTCGGTGGCTGCGTCGCCAGTCAGGAAGGCAAACAAATCTGGGAACGAGCACCCTATGTCGACATTATTTTCGGTCCGCAAACCTTGCACCGGTTGCCCGAACTTGTTGATCGCGCACGCAACAAAGTGAATCGCGTGATCGATATTTCGTTTCCTGAAATTGAAAAATTCGATCGTTTACCGGAAGCGCGAGCGAACGGGCCAACCGCCTTTGTTTCGATTATGGAAGGTTGTAGTAAATACTGCAGCTTCTGTGTTGTCCCGTACACCCGGGGCGAAGAGTTCAGTCGTCCGCTTGACGATGTGTTGGCTGAATCCTACGCGCTAAGTGAGCAAGGCGTGCGCGAAATCACTTTGCTCGGGCAAAACGTCAACGCGTATCGCGGTCAGATGCACGATGGGAAAATCGCAGACCTCGCCACGCTAATTCGCTACCTTGCATCAATTGATGGCATCGATCGGATCAGATATACCACCTCACACCCAGTCGAGTTTAGCGATCGGTTGATCGCGGCTTATGCCGACGTGCCGGAGCTTGTGAATCACGTACATTTACCCGTGCAAAGCGGCGCCGATCGCATTCTCGCGTTGATGAAGCGCGGGCATACAACACTGGAATATCTATCGAAATTGCGAAAGCTTCGGCAAGCGCGGCCCGACATTTCAATTTCTTCAGATTTTATTGTCGGTTTTCCCGGCGAGACAGACGAAGATTTCGCCGCCACCATGGCGCTTATCAATCGTGTCGAATTCGACCATTCGTTTAGCTTTATTTACAGCGCCCGCCCGGGAACGCCTGCTGCAGGTTTACCGGACGACGTTAGCGCGGAAATAAAGAAGCATCGACTTGCAATCCTGCAGCGTCGTATTTTGGAGCTTGCGAATGCAAAAAGCGAAGCGATGCTCGGGACGCTGCAAAAAGTCTTGGTGACTGGAAACGCAAAGAAGGACGCCGAGGAATTGAGCGGCAGGACGGAGAACAACCGGGTCGTGAATTTCGCCGGGCCGAGTTCACTGATTGGACAATTCACCGACGTCGAGGTGAGCGCAGTGCTACCAAACTCCTTGCGTGGCGAGCTAAGAGAGGCGCTTGCGGTATGATGGGTCGAATGACAGTAATAACTGGAAATCGTCGTTGATCGAAACCGTTTCTTCTTCTTCGTTCGTTCTTGAATCCGTTGAAAATGATCGCCTGGCCAATCTGGTCGGTAAGTTTGATGAGCACATCCGACTCATCGAACGGCGACTTGGAGTCGAGATTAACCAACGCGGAAACGAATTCACAGTCGTTGGTGCGCTAGCGCCGGCCGGATTAAGCGAACAGATCATACGCGCGTTGTACGATTTGACTGCGCGTAAGGCCCTAGGCTCCGTCGACGTACATCTCCAGCTGCAAGATTCTGAGCTGACCAGCATGTCAGAGGATGCTGAGATCGTTGACGTATCAGTGCGCACACGACGCGCCACTGTTAAAGCTCGCGGCAATAATCAACGAGCTTATATTGATAATATTCGCGGTCACGACATAAGCTTCGGTGTCGGTCCGGCCGGTACCGGTAAGACCTACTTGGCCGTTGCGTGCGCGGTCGCGGCTCTAGAAGCGGAAGAAGTGAGGCGTTTATGCTTAGTCCGGCCAGCCGTTGAAGCGGGTGAGCGTTTAGGCTTTCTACCCGGCGATATGGCGCAGAAAGTCGATCCATACCTCCGTCCTCTATACGATGCGCTATACGAGATGCTTGGGTTCGAGCGGGTCGCAAAGCTTATCGATCGTAATGTTATCGAAGTCGCACCACTCGCGTTTATGCGCGGACGAACATTGAATGAATCGTTCATCATCCTTGATGAAGCGCAAAACACCACGATTGAGCAGATGAAGATGTTTTTAACGCGGATCGGATTCGCCTCGAGGGCGGTCATTACCGGTGATATCACCCAGGTGGATTTACCTCGCGGTAAAATGTCTGGCCTACGTCACGCGATAGATATCGTTCAGCCGATAGACGACATAAGCTTCACATTCTTTCGCACGGCTGACGTTGTTCGACATAGTCTCGTCGGAAAGATTCTAGACGCTTACGAAGCTCACGAAAACAAAAATCCCGACGAACGTTAAAAGTTCCGCATTAATGCATGTCCACGTTCAAATCGTAACTGATGACGATACACCCGCACCGGCAGATATCATCCGCTGGGCTCAAAGCGTTGATGAACAAAGCCCCGACGATCTCGGTGAACTGACTGTGCGCATCGTCGGACCCGCAGAGGCAGCGCGTTTGAACCTGCAATGGCGTAATCGATCTGAGGCAACAAACGTTCTGGCATTCCCTCTCAGCGATGAAAATATGGCCGCGTCAATATTGGGCGATGTCGTCATCTGTGCTGAGGTCGCGAATAGGGAGGCTGAACGTGACAAAAAACTGCGCGACGCGCATTGGGCGCACCTGGTGATTCATGGGACCTTACATTTGCTCGGTTATGATCACGCAGATGATGCGGATGCAGCCACTATGGAGGCGCTAGAGTGCACAAAATTGCGCAATTTAGGCTATCCTAATCCATACTTATGAACGACGGCCAATCTAGGCGCGCGCAGCCCGGCTTTGTTAAAAGTTGGTTGAGCCGCGCGAGCAAGTTTCTTAAACCGAGCCCAACTGAGCGTCAAGATATTATTGACACGCTCTATGAGGCCGAAAGCCATCACCTAATCGATCTCGGCACTGTCGCGATGATGGAGGGTGCGCTGCTCGTTTCGGAAATGCAGGTCGGTGACATCATGGTGCCGCGCTCGCAAATGGTTTTTATTGATGAAGATGCGAGCCGCGAACAGATTCTCCCCGGCGTAATAGAATCGGGCCATTCACGCTTTCCAGTACTCGATGATAAGCACGAGAAGGTACTTGGGATTCTTTTAGCAAAAGATCTCCTGGCATCGAGCGACGAACCGTTTGAGCGCTTCGATATTATGGACATAATTCGGCCAGCCGTATTCGTACCAGAAACGAAACGGTTGAATATTTTGCTGCGCGAGTTCCGTGCCAGTCGCAATCATCTTGCTATCGTGCTGGATGAGTATGGCGAAATAGACGGCCTCGTCAGTATTGAAGATGTGATTGAACAAATTGTCGGTGAGATTGACGACGAACACGATGTCGAAGAGGAGGAGTTTATTCGTCAACATCGCGGCAATCGCTATACCGTAAAAGCACATACGCCTCTGGAAGAGTTCAATAAAGTTTTTGATTCGACTTTCAGTGATGAAACTTACGACACGATTGGTGGCGTTGTTACTAATGAGTTTGGCCACGTGCCGGAGCGCTCGGAGAAAATTGAATTCTCCGGATTTGAATTCAAAGTATTGCGCGCAGATAAACGTCGCATATTTGTGATGCGAGTGGTACGGACAAATGAACAACGCGTATCTGAATGAAACGCTAAAAACGCGGCATTCGGGAGCTTGACGAACAAGCAAAATAAATTACCCGGCGACGAGCGGCTCCACGGGTTGCAAATTGCCCTAGCGCTGATCACCGGCGGCGTCCTACCGTTCGCATTTGCACCATACAACCTGTATTTCCTCGCGCCATTGTGCGCAGCAACGCTTTTCCATTTATGCGGCGATGTCCCGCGCCGGTCCGCAACAATTATTGGTTTTGTATTTGGCCTAGGTTATTTCGGTTGCGGAGTTTGGTGGATACAAATTAGTGTTCATCAATTTGGACTGCCCGTTTACGCATTCTCAATTGCTGTTACGGCGCTGTTTGTTATCGGGTTGTCCCTATATCCGGCATTATTTGGCTATCTACTGAAGACGATACCTACGTCCCGGCGTTGGCAGCAAATAGTCATATTGTCACCTGCCTTGTGGACGATTACGGAGCTTCTGCGTGGCTGGTTGTTCACTGGGTTTCCATGGTTATTGCTGGGATATAGCCAGATCGACTCGCCCCTAGCTGCATTGGCACCGGTCGTCGGCGTCTATGGTGTTAGCTATATCGTTGCCTTACTTGGTGCAGTTCTCGTATTGCTGACGTCAGGCGAGCAGCTATCGCGACCCATAGGGTTGTGCGTTCTCTTAAGCGTTGTGATCGTTACCGCATTGTTGAGCAAGGTGAATTGGACGATGCCGTTGGAAACGACGCATCAAGTTGCACTCGTTCAAGGGGCCGTTCCGCAACAAGTGAAGTGGAATCGAAACTATCGCCAACCAAGCATCGACCTTTATGCTGAATTATCGGAACCGCACTGGGGGAAGTCATTAATTATTTGGCCGGAAACGGCGATTCCAGCTTTCGCCCACGACGTTCCTCAATCAATTGGCTATCTCACCGCCCGAGCTGTACAGAGCGGTAGTTCGTTAATCATTGGCATGCCTTCCGGCATTTCATTCGAAAACGCCGCGCATTTCAACAGCGTTGTGCAATTCGGTAGCGATACGGGCCAATATGACAAACGCCATTTGGTCCCTTTCGGCGAGTATCTACCGCTCAACGCGTTGCTCCGGCCGATCACCGGATTCTTACAGATCCCAATGTCGAACTTCAGCGCGGGTCGCGAAGAGCAGAAAAATTTAACCCACGGCGCTCTCTCGCTTGGGCTGTCTATTTGTTATGAAGATGCATACGCTCATGAGGTCGCGCGCGCATTGCCAGATGCTCATGTCCTGATTAATGTCAGTAACGACGCGTGGTTCGGGGATTCGATAGCACCTCATCAACATTTACAAATCGCTCGAATGCGAGCCTTAGAAACGGGACGCTATTTGCTGCGCGCCACAAACACAGGGATTTCCGCAATTATCAATCATCGGGGCGAGCTTGAAGCTGTCTCAGATCAGTTTACTAGCGAAGTTGTAAGCGGAGAAATAATTCCCCGCGTTGGGAGTACACCTTTTACACGTTTTGGATCGACTACCATCACGTTGCTATGTGTCGGTGTGATTGGGTTCTGCGTATTCTTTAATTTGAGCGGAACACGTCGGCCGCTTTGAGCCGTCGGCTAATTTCCGGATGCTCATCAGCTAAGCCGAGAACGCTCTTGCGCGTTAGCCGCAATAGTGTGAGTTGACCCATTGCGATGACCGTCGCCGTACGCACGTCATCTCCTAGCAATGCCGCTTCACCGAAAAAATCGCCAGCGCCCAAGTGTCCGATATTGTTCACCACGCCGTCCCGTTCTTGTGATATTTCCACTGAACCTTGCACCAATATGTATAAGGCGTTGCCTTTTTGGTCCTGCCCGATAACCACATCTCCGGATAGAAATGTGACGCTGCGAGTTTGCGCTACAAGCATTTCGATGACGTGACTCGGCAAGCCCTCGAACAATGGAACTCGTTCAATCAATTCGGCGGCTTTGAACTGTTGGTCAGGATCTTTCACCGGAGGAATGGTTTTTTTTGCTGAATCTAGTAACTGCTCGATACGGCCGAAAACTTTCGCCCCAATATCGCCATGATGAAAACTGTGTTGGGCATGATTTCGAGCATTTTTTAGTGCAGCGCTGTGCACTAATCGATTCTCTAGACTATCAAAGAACCCCGGAAAATCTGTTCGTATTGCAGCCAGAAATTCGCGTT
>CAWLAW010000117.1:0-7643 GCA_963854885.1 Gammaproteobacteria bacterium
CGACTGCGCGGAGAGCCACACCACCTGCGCACCAATGGTCGTTAGTTCTAATCGGTCGGCGATGATTTGTTCGCGTGAATTTTTACCCTGCGTTGAGGTGGATTGGCCGGAAGCTGTTGAGACCGGTGGAGGTTTAGCCGACTCGCTATCGGGGGCGGCAAAAGGCGCATGCGCTAGCATGCCAATTAGTATGGCTACGCCGATTTGCGCAGCAGTTCGAAAATTCAGGTTCTTCGCCGCCATAGCCATAGCTATCGGCAGTTTTATCTGCAACCGTAGGTGTGATCCTGCGTCTCCGCTTGGGCGGTCTATATGACTACTGAGCGAGATACGGTTAGCGGCAAAATAGTCGCTGAAGCAGAGCCTCCGTAGACGCCGAATCGCCCATCTCGGCGTGCAGATTGACGGATGATGGGGTAGAGTTCTGTGCCTCAATATTTCGACCCGGCAATTGAATTTTCATGAAGCAGTCAATCGTAATCGCACCCTCTATTCTCGCTGCAGATTTTGCCCGTCTCGGTGCTGAAGTCGATGCGGTAACCGAAGCAGGCGCAGAACTTGTGCATTTCGACGTCATGGATAATCACTACGTACCTAACCTGACAATAGGCCCGATGGTGTGTAAAGCGTTGCGAAATTACGGCATAAAGCAAGATATTGATGTTCACCTAATGGTCAAACCCGTTGACCGCCTAATCGGTGATTTTGCCGACGCAGGCGCCAGCTACATAACGTTCCACCCGGAAGCGAGCGAACATGTTGATCGATCACTGCAGCTGATTCGCGAAAACGGCTGCAAAGCGGGATTAGTCTTTAACCCCGCGACCCCGTTAGATTATCTTGATTACGTGCTCGATAAAGTCGACATGATATTAATCATGTCGGTGAATCCCGGTTACGGTGGTCAATCATTCATCGCCGCTGCGCTAGACAAACTGCGCTTAGCGCGGGCTATTATCGACCGTTCTAAGCTCGCGATCCGCCTCGAGATAGATGGCGGTGTAAAAGTAGAAAACATTGGTGATATCGCCGCAGCAGGCGCGGACACGTTTGTAGCCGGATCGGCAATATTTAGTAAACCAGATTATGCGCACACAATCGCGGCGATGAAGGCAGAAATCGACAAGGTGAATTCGGTGTGAAGTGCGAACCGCGTGAGGCTGCAGTGATATTCGATCTCGACGGGACACTAGTCGACAGCGCACCGGATATTACTGCAAGCATGGCGTTCGCTTTGGAAGAATTGCGCCAGCCCGACCGCAGCGAGTCGCTGATGACGAGTTTTATTGGTAATGGGGCCGGGCGTCTAATTCATCGATCGCTAACCGGAGATTGGGAAGGGATCGCGGATCCCGATCTTTTCGCCCAAACAAGCGAAATCTTTTTTACACACTACGCGGCGAATGTGTGCCGGCGTTCGACACTCTACCCGGCGGTTACAAAAACGCTTGAAGAGCTTAAGGACTACGGGTTCCAACTTGCTTGTGTCACCAACAAGCCCGCTGAATTCACCGAACCGTTAATCGTGAAGCTCGGTCTGAAGGATTATTTCACTGTTACTTTGAGCGGTGACTCATTAGCGAATAAGAAACCCGCGCCGGACCAGCTCCTTCATGTTGTTGCGACGTGCGGCGTCACCGCGCAAAATTCTACGATGATTGGCGACACGGTCACCGATATCCAAGCCGCAAGAAATGCCAACATGCGGGCCATCTGTGTGAGCTACGGATACGGGAATAAAGCGGCTATAGCCGCTCATTCCCCGTTTGCAGTTGTCGATTCGATCGACCAAATTATCGATATTATTCTCAGTTCAGTGCCGGTGTCATTGCGCAGTCAGGCGGCAAAATTATGATTTTAATGATCGATAATTACGATTCTTTTACCTATAACCTCGTGCAATATTGCGGGGAGCTCAACAAAGACGTAGAAGTGGTGAGAAACGACGCGGTCTCAATCGAAGAAATTCGAGACATGCGTCCGGAAGCGATCATTATTTCACCGGGCCCATGTACGCCGAACGAAGCCGGGATATCGATGCCCGTCGTAAAGGAACTGGGTGGGAGTATTCCAATTCTCGGGGTATGCCTTGGGCATCAAAGCATTGCCCAAGCATTGGGCGGGCGGATCGTTCGCGCACGGCGAGTGATGCACGGGAAAACCTCACCGATACGGCATCGAGGGTCGGACCTTTTTAAGGGTTTAGATCATCCGTTTGTCGCGACGCGATACCATTCTCTAATCGTAGAAAAGCACAGTTTACCGACGGGGCTTGAGGTGACCGCCTGGACCGAATCGCCGGACGGAGACATCGACGAGATTATGGGATTGCGTCATGAAAACTTGCCCCTGTATAGCGTTCAGTTCCACCCAGAATCGATTGAGAGCGAGAGTGGCCATCAACTGCTGCAGAATTTCTTTAATATCGCAGCTGCTGCACACTAGAAGGAAACCCGAGCGGTGAACATTCAACAAGCCATTAGTTGCGTCATAAAGCGTGAGGATATTAGCTATGACGACATGCTTCAGGTGATGCGCACGATCATGTCCGGTGACGCTAGCCCAGCGCAAATTGCTGGGTTGCTCGTGGGTTTAAGCATGAAAGGTGAAACCCTCGATGAAGTGACCGCGGCAGCTACGGTTATGCGTGAAATGGCGGTCCGAGTAAACGTCTCAAAGGAGCCGCTAATCGACACCTGTGGGACCGGCGGGGGCGGACTGCGATCGTTTAATGTTTCGACGGCGACGACATTTGTCGTCGCGGCCGCCGGAGGTTACGTAGCAAAGCACGGCAATCGTTCAGTTTCGAGTTCCAGCGGCTCCGCCGACGCGCTAGAGCAAGCAGGGGCATGCATCGAGCTTAGCCCGCATGACGTTGCCCGTTCGATCGAAGAAACTGGGGTTGGTTTCATGTTCGCTCCCGCCCACCATGGCGCGACACGTCACGCCGCCGGCGCCCGTAGAGAATTGGGGATCCGAACGATGTTCAACGCATTAGGCCCGCTAACAAACCCCGCCGGAGCTGAGCGCCAACTCGTTGGCGTGTTCGATCGCCGCTGGCAGAGGATCGTTGTTGAAGCCCTTGCAAAACTTGGATCGAGGCGCGCGTTCGTTGTGAATGCCGATGACGGCTTAGATGAAATTAGTATCGGCGGCAACACGACGATCGCGACGCTGCAAAACGGAGCAATCGACTGGTTCGAGATCGATCCCCGAGACTATGGATTTGAGATTTCTCCAATTACGACTATTGTTGCCGACAATGCAGCCGAGAGCCTGGCAATTATTGATCGTGTGTTCCGAAATGAACCCGGTCCAGCGCGAGATATCGTTTGCTTAAATGCGGGCGCCGCGATTTATCTGTGCGATTTGAGCGACGACCTTACAGGCGGCATTAAGCGCGCTGCTGAATTACTCGCCAACGGGTCCGTCGAAGCAAGCTTTAAGAAATTTATCGAATTTACCCGGCAATTTAACAAGTGATAATCTGATGAACAGTAGCCAAACGGATAACATCGACACGGCGCGTAATATTCTCGACGAAATCGTCGAACACAAACGGCGGGAGGTTCGCGATCGAATCATCAGCGCGCCGCTCGCTGGCGTTCAACAGAAAATCGCTGACGCGCTGCCGGTTCGCGATTTCGCCGGGTCGTTGCAAAAGCGAATTGATCTCGGCGATCCCGCTGTCATCGCCGAATGTAAAAAAGCTTCACCGAGCAAAGGCCTAATCCGTGAAGATTATAATCCCGCAAAGATCGCACGTAGCTATGCCGAAGGCGGAGCGGCATGCTTATCGGTTCTGACGGATGAACACTATTTTCAAGGAAGCGATGAACATCTCATCGCTGCGCGGGCAGCCTGTGAGATACCGGTGATCCGCAAGGACTTCGTCATCGATCCGTACCAGGTCTACGAAGCACGTGCGCTAGGCGCGGATTGCATCTTGCTCATCGTCGCGTGCCTTGATGACGTGTTGTTACAAGAACTCTCGAGCATCGCAACAGAACTCGGCATGGACGTGTTGATCGAGGTCCATGATCGGACCGAACTCGAACGTGCACTGCGTTTACGCTTGCGGTTGATCGGGATAAACAACCGCGATCTGAGACGTTTCGTGACAGACATCGACACCACTATCGGATTGCTCGGCGACGTGCCAGACGATCGACTGGTTATTACAGAGTCCGGGATCAACACGGTTGAAGACATTGCGACATTGCGCTCGCGCAGCGTCAATGCATTTTTAGTTGGTGAAGCATTTATGCGCGCTCCCGATCCTGGCGCAATGTTAAAGCAGCTTTTTTTCTAGGGCGATCGGCTTTTTAGCTAAGCGCTGAAGACATCTCCGGGCTGTTTGAACGCTTTAAACTCAAGGCAGTTTCCGCTTGGATCGGCTAGAAAGAATGTCGCCTGTTCGCCCACTTCACCCTTAAACCGCACGTGGGGTTGGACACGAAACTCGACACCAATATACGCCATGTGATCGACGGCACGGTGCCAATCTTCCCAGTCCATTATTATGCCAAAATGCGGGATGGGGATATCGTGATCATCGACAGAATTCGATTGCGCGTCCGCCGCCGTTGCGAGATGCGCAGTAATTTGAAATCCGAAGAAATTAAAATCTATCCATCGATCAGACGTTCGTCCAACAGCACAACCAAGTACATCAACGTAAAACGCGCGCGCTTCGTCGAGATCGCGGACGCCAAACGCTAAATGGAAACTGGGCCGCCCTTGAAACTCTTCTAGCGGGCTACTCAATGCGCTGCCCATAGGTTTTGAATTTCTCTAACACCTCGCACATTTGCTCCGTAGTTAATATAACCGGATCACCAAGTTGTAAAGCGACGCAATACTGCTCAGCCAACTGCTCCACCTCCAATGCCAGTTGTGCCGCGCTGGCACTTGATTCGCCCAGCGCCAAAACACCATGGTTAGCGAGCAGGCACGCGCGGCGTTCAGTTAACGCTTCAACGGCGAAATCTGACAACTCCTGAGTGCCAAACGTAGCATAGGGTGCACAGCGGATCGAATCGCCGCCGGCAACGGCAATCATGTAATGAAATGCAGGAATTTCGCGACTCGTACAAGCCAGTGCCGTCGCGTGCGTCGAATGCGTGTGCACGATCGCGGATATGTCAGGCCGCGCGCGATAAATGTCTTTGTGCATACGCCATTCTGAAGACGGCGGGAGTCCGTCGGGCTCTGGTTCGCCCTGCAAAGTCATCGTAACCATCGATTGTTGGGATAATTCCTGCGGCGTGACGCCACTTGGGGTAATTTGGAAAGACTCTAGCCCGCAGCGGCTACTCGCGTTGCCGGCTTTACCGCGGTTTAGACCGACGCGCTCCAGATAATGCATCGTCTCCACCAGCTCCAATCCAGAAACATTGCTCGCCGGTTTGGCGCGATCGGTCATTTACCGTTCAAGCGAGAAACAGGTCGTAGGCGGGATTGTCTCGCTCCTCGACAAACTCCATATTGAGATCGGCCAAAAATTGTTGGAACTCGTCCTCTTGCGACACGGGTATTTGGATACCCATAAGCACGCGTCCGTAAGCGGCGCCATGGTTGCGATAGTGGAACAAGCTAATGTTCCAACGCTCACCTATTTGATTTAGGAAATGCATTAATGCACCTGGACGTTCAGGAAACTCGAAACGCAATATTCGCTCATCGGATATGCCGGCGCGCCCGCCGACCATATATCGAACGTGCATTTTTGCTAACTCATTCGCCGAAATGTCGACAACTTCAAATCCTTTTTCGTCTAGATTTGCCAATAGTTTGGTTTTCTCTTCGTCGCCGTGGCGTAACTGGATTCCGGTAAACACGACAGCTTTTTCGTTATCCGAATAACGGTAATTGAACTCCGTAATTGCTCGCGGTCCAAGAGCGTGGCAAAAGTCTCGGAAACTACCCGGCCGCTCCGGTATCTTCGTCGCGATTAACGCTTCACGCTGCTCACCTAATGCCGCAAGCTCAGCGATATGACGTAAGCGATCGAAATTCACGTTTGCTCCGCTAAATATCGCGACTAAGTTTTGTCCACTAACGTTATCGCGCTTTACCCATTGTTTAAGACCCGCTAACGCTAAGGCACCTGCTGGTTCAGCAATAGCTCTTGTGTCTTCGAACGTATCTTTTACCGCCGCACAAATCTCGTCGACACTAACCGTGAGGACCTCGTCGACGCACTTTTGTGCCACCCGAAACGTTTCCTCACCCACCTGGCGTACGGCCGCGCCATCGGCGAAAATTCCTACATGGTCGAGGCGAACGCGTTTACCGCAGCGTAACGCTGCTTGCATGCTCGCGGCGTCGTCGGCTTCGACCCCGATAATTAATACGTCGGGTTCTAAAGCCTTAACGTAAGCACCGATCCCAGCGATTAATCCGCCACCGCCAACAGGAACAAATATCGCGTCAAGTCGACCGAGGTGTTGACGCAAGATCTCCATCCCCACGGTTCCTTGGCCGGCGATGACCAAAGGATGATCGTATGCCGGGACGTAGGTCGAACCCGATTCCACAGCCAATGCATGAGCGTGATCGCTGGCCTCGTCGTAGGTGTTGCCGTGCAGTACAATTTCAGCACCGAGTCGCCGCACCGCGACGAGCTTAATTTCTGGGGTCGTTTTCGGCATTACGATCGTCGCACTGATGTCTAATTTGGCAGCGGCCATAGCGACGCCTTGTGCATGGTTGCCGGCCGATGCCGTGATAACGCCGGCGCTTCGTTGCTGCGAAGAAAGTTGCACCATTAAATTATACGCACCGCGTATTTTGTAAGAGAACACGGGCTGAGTGTCTTCGCGCTTTAGCCATACGTCGTTGTTGATCCGACGGCTCAACTCGGGCGCGTGGTCGAGTGGAGTTTCGCGCGCGATGTCGTAGACGGGCGCCTTCAATATCATTTTTAGATAATCGTCGAGCATCTGTATAAGATAACATTTAGCGGGTTCGGCTGTTCGCAAAACCGTTAAGAATTCACTTGGAATAGAACTATGGATCAAGACGCGAAAAAACTAGCTGCCGCCGAGGCAGCTATTGAGCTGATTCGTTTGGAAGGGTTTATCGGCATTGGAACCGGCACTACGGCCAATTTTTTCATCGATCTTCTCGCTCTTCACAAGCAGGAATTCGAAGGCGCCGTGGCAAGCTCGACGGCTTCGGCCGAGCGTCTAAAAAGTCACAGCATCCCCGTGTTCGAGCTCAACGGAGTTGGGGATTTGACGGTATATGTTGATGGGGCGGACGAGGCGACACGAGCTCGCCATTTATTGAAGGGCGGCGGCGGCGCGCTAACTCGGGAGAAGATTGTCGCGAGTGCGAGCAAGTTGTTCGTTTGTCTGGTCGATGATTCGAAAATAGTCTCAACGCTCGGAGAATTTCCGCTCCCCATCGAAGTTATCCCGATGGCACGTAGTACCGTCGCCCGGCAAATCGTCAAGCTCGGTGGCACGCCTGAGCTGCGCCATGGCTTTGTTACGGACAATGGCAACGAGATAATCGACGTGAGAAACCTTGATATCGACGACCCAGTATTGCTCGAGGAGTCGATCAATCAGATCCCTGGGGTTGTCACGAATGGTCTTTTCGCGCGCCGGCCGGCGGATATCATTCTAGTCAGCAGC
>CAWLAW010000118.1:0-7631 GCA_963854885.1 Gammaproteobacteria bacterium
GCTTCGCGCAACGTCAATCGTGGTACCAGCAGACATTTCGTCTGCCGCGTTTTTTCTGGTCGGTGCGGCAATCATGCAAGGGTCGCGGTTGAGTATTGAAAATGTCGGTATAAATCCGACGCGGACGGGGGTTTTGGAGATTTTGCGACGAATGGGCGCGAACATCGAGTTATCTAATCGACGCTCTACAGGGTCCGAACCAGTCGCGGACATTCACGTTCGCGGGGCGCCGTTACGCGCAATTGATATTCCGAGCGAGTTAGTGCCGAGCGCGATTGACGAATTTCCCGCGTTGTTTATTGCTGCAGCATGTGCCGAAGGCACGACTCGGCTGCTCGGCGCAAGCGAGCTGCGCCACAAAGAAAGCGATCGGATCGACGCGATGGCCGAGGGCTTGCGGTCGTTAGGTATCGGTGTGTTGACGAGCAAGGACAGCATTCAAATCGACGGGAGCGCGGCCGGATTCGAGGGCGGCACAATTGACAGCTACGGTGACCATCGGATTGCCATGGCGTTTGCGATGGCCGGGTTAAAGGCACGAAAGCCGATTACTTTACATCGGTGCGAGGCCATTCGTACGTCTTTCCCGGGGTTCGTCGAAACTGCTCAGCGCGCCGGCTTGAAAGTTAGGCGCGCTTAATGGAAATCCCAATAATTACAATAGACGGGCCGAGCGGTACCGGTAAAGGAACCCTGGCCAGCCGCCTAACGCGTCGACTCGGATGGCATTTACTCGACAGTGGTGCGCTCTACCGAGTTGTTGCCTATCGCGCCCAGCAGCTAGGTATCGCGCTGAATGAGGCGCACGAGCTCGCGAACCTAGCGGGTGCTCTGCCGCTCGATTTCCAAATTGAAGGTGACGCCGTACAAATATTGCTTAACGCGGTGGATATTACCGACGAGCTCCGCTCCGAGACTGCCGGAAGCGCGGCGTCTCAGGTCGCTGCATTGCCAGAGGTTCGTTCCGCGCTCCTCGTCTATCAGAGGGAATTTCTCCGCCCGCCCGGGCTCGTCGCGGATGGACGAGACATGGGGACAGTCGTTTTCCCCGCCGCAAACCTCAAAATTTTCCTCACTGGGAGTCCGAAAATTCGAGCCGAAAGGCGCTATAAGCAGTTGAAGCAAAAAGGAATTGATGTTAATCTCGCGCGGCTTTCGGAGGAGATTGCGGCGCGAGATCGGCGTGACGAACAGCGCGAAGTGTCCCCATTGCTACCAGCGTCTGATGCGATAATCCTTGATACAACCGCGCTTAATATTGCGAGTGTCGAGGATTCCGTCAAAGCGCTGGCACGAGATCGTGGCTTGATGTGACGACTGAACAGTTCATCGAGACGTAACTTTTAACCTTTAACAACAACGTGGCTACCGAGTTAATAGTCGAAAGACTGCCTTGAAAGACCACCTGGATAAGCCCAAAACATGTCGGAGAGTTTCGCAGAATTATTTGAACAGAGTCAGGTCGAAGCAAAAATGGAGCCCGGTACCATCGTCACCGGCCTCGTTGTGGAGATTCGGTCGGATTTCGTTGTTGTAAATGCTGGACTGAAGTCGGAAGGTGTCATTCCTGCCGAACAATTTATGGGCGCCGATGGCGAGCTCGAAGTTGCAGTTGGTGATGAAGTAGATGTTGCGCTAGATGCGGTTGAGGACGGCTACGGAGAAACGCGTCTATCTCGGGAAAAGGCCAAACGTGCCCGCGCGTGGGATGAACTTGAGAAGGCCTGTGAAGATAGCGTCAACATCACCGGGATTATCAGTGACAAGGTAAAAGGCGGATTTACCGTAGACATCAGCACGATTCGGGCGTTTCTACCCGGCTCGCTGGTCGACGTTCGTCCGGTCCGAGATACAAGCTATCTTGAAGGCAAGCCGCTTGAATTCAAAGTCATTAAAGTTGATAGGCGGCGCAATAACGTCGTTGTTTCACGGCGTGCGGTCGTTGAAATTGAAAACAGCGCCGAGCGCGATGAGTTACTAAGTAACCTGAAAGAAGGCGCAACGGTCAAGGGCCTAGTCAAGAACTTAACCGATTACGGCGCCTTCATCGATCTTGGCGGCATCGACGGATTGTTACATATAACGGACATGGCCTGGAGACGTGTAAAACATCCGTCAGAGGTCGTTAACATCGGTGATGAAATCGAAGTCAAGGTGTTGAAGTTCGACCGTGAACGCACACGTGTGTCGCTCGGTCTGAAACAGCTTGGTGAGGACCCGTGGGTCGATATCGCGCGACGCTATCCGGAGAACTCTCGTTTATTCGGTAAAGTGACAAACATCGCCGATTACGGATGCTTTGCAGAAATTGAAGAAGGTGTCGAAGGACTTGTCCACGTCTCCGAAATGGATTGGACGAACAAAAACGTGCATCCGTCTAAAGTGGTTCACTTAGGGCAGGAAGTCGAAGTGATGGTACTCGACATCGACGAAGAGCGTCGACGAATTTCCCTCGGAATGAAACAATGCGCAGCAAATCCCTGGGAAGAATTCGCGGCCACTCGTAACAAGAATGACCGCGTCTCAGGAACGATCAAGTCAATCACCGATTTCGGCATTTTCATTGGCTTAGATGGCGGCATCGACGGCCTAGTTCATTTGTCGGATCTGTCGTGGGACCTACCCGGCGAAGAAGCAGTGCGTAACTACAAAAAAGGTGACGAATTAGAGACGGTCGTACTTGCAGTCGATGCGGAACGCGAACGGATATCGCTAGGCGTTAAGCAAATGGCACAAGACCCATTCTCATCCTTTGTCGCTGATAATCCCAGGGGAAAAATTATTACTGGGAAGGTTACCGAGTTGGATGCACGCAACGTCACAATCGATCTTTTGGAAGGGGTCGAAGGCATTTTGCGAGCGTCCGAAATCTCTCGTGACCCGACAGACGACGCGCGAAAAGTAATGAAAGAGGGCGACGAGGTAGAGGCGATGATCGTTGGCGTCGATCGCAAGCGGCGGGTTATAAATCTATCCATTAAGGCCAAAGAAAGTGAAGACGAGGCGGCTGTATTGGAGGAATATGCGTCCGAAAATGAAGTATCCGCAACCACTAAATTTGGCGATTTGCTGAAAGAGCAATTAGACGGGAAGTAGTCGAAAAATACTCGGCAATGGTCCAGATAAATTAACTTTCGTTCGTAGTGGTCGAGAATAATAATGACCAAATCAGAATTAATTGAGGCGCTCGTACGGAAACAGGCGCAGCTGGGATACAGGGATGTTGAACTCGCGGTTAAGACCATGTTGGAACACATGGCTCAAACGTTGGCCAGTGGCGACCGCATCGAAATTCGAGGCTTCGGTAGCTTTTCACTCCACTACAGACCACCTCGCGTCGGGCGCAATCCGAAATCTGGCGATCCGGTCTCCTTGCCTGCGAAACATGTTCCGCACTTCAAACCGGGTAAAGAACTTCGTGAGCGAGTTAATTCGGAGGAATCGCTGCGTTATACGCCACAAGAGGTCACCGATGCGGCCGACGATCCGGACTTCGACCCCTACGACTAACGTTACTAAATTAATCGCAGTCGAAATAACCCAGCCGAATTAGCGCCTCGGGTTAGGTGCAGTACTTTAAATCTCGCATACCAAGTCGCTCGGAGGGTCAGTCGGTAAGAGCCAGTCGATGCAGGCTTAATTACTCCCTGAATCCCCGAACCGACCACGACTCGTCCAACGGAGAATAGACGTGACCCGCGTAATCCAAATTGTCTTTGGCTTGTTAATCATCTTCTTCGGTTTGGCGTTCCACATAAAAAATGACGGTCTTGTTACGCTAAATTTTTACATACCCCCGATTGAGGTTCCTCTGTCGTGGGTTGTAGTTGCCGCATTCTCGCTAGGTGCCGTGATCGGCTTAATAGTCATGCTGAACAGTATTCTGCGTCTTCAACGAGAAATTCGCCGGTTACGTAAAAAGCACGAGATTGCGAGCAAGGAGATCGTTAACCTACGCGCCATTCCGATAAACGATGTCCCCTGAGTATCTTTTCGCACTAGTCGCAATATTACTGCCAATCGCCGCCTTTTCTGGCTGGCATTACGGACGCAAAGACGCCCTTAACGCAACAAACTCGGCTGCTCGCCAGAACGGCATGTCGCCAGATTATTTTCGCGGCCTAAACTATCTACTCAATGATCGCCCCGATAAGGCAATAGAAGTTTTCATTAAAGTATTAGAAGTAGAAGAGGACACGGTCGAAACGCACCTGGCGCTCGGTAATTTATTTAGACGGCGAGGAGAAGTCGATCGAGCAATTAGAATCCACCAAAACCTCGTGGCCCGACCAACTTTAGGCGCACAGCAACGCGGACTCGCTTTGTTAGAATTAGGTGTCGACTACATGCGCGCTGGCTTATTGGATCGCGCCGAAAATTTATTTAAGGAATTGCTGGGAATGCACTTGTATGAACGCGAGGCATTGCGAAACCTTGTCGATATCTATCAGCAGGAACAAGATTGGGATTCGGCGCTTGAATATACCCGCACGCTGGCTCGGGACACGGGCGAAGATTTGGGTCAGATGCGCGCTCATTTTTATTGCGAAAAAGCTGAAATATTCAGAGATGCAACCAATCTGCCCGAAACATTTCGTGCGCTGGATAGGGCGCTGAAAGAAGACAAAAAATGCGTCCGCGCGCAACTGCTATACGCGGACATTTCGTGTGGGATTGGTGATCATCGTGCGGCGATAACGCGACTCAAGAAAATTGAGGATCAGGACGTCGACTTTTTACCGGAGGCAATTCCACGTTTGGTCGAGAATTTTCGTAAGCTCGATCGAACTAAGGAGCTTTCGGCTTATTTAACCAAGCTATCTAATCTACACTCGGGTATTACTCCGGTGCTAGTTTTAGCAGAGCTAACAGCTGAACAGGTTGGTTTGCAAGAGGCGAAAACTCATATTGTCTCCGAGCTTAAAACGCGTCCGACTATTCGAGGCATCGATCGGTTGATTGAGTATTCGCTCCTCGAGGCAGAGGGTGAGTCTCGAGAGAACCTCGTCTTATTGAAGGAGACCACCTCAAAATTGATTGAAGACAGGCTGAACTACAAGTGTGGCATTTGCGGGTTTACCGGGCGGTCGTTGCATTGGCAATGTCCCGGTTGTAAGTCCTGGAATGCTGTTAAGCCAATACACGGAATAGAAGGCGAATAGTGGTGCAAGAGCAAGACCCAAAGTACGTTGTCGTGGCGCTCGACTATTCGAATGAACACGATTGTCATGCAATGTTGGAGAAACTTGATCCAACACATTGTCGCGTGAAGATCGGCAAGGAGTTATTCACCAGCGTGGGACCATCGATCGTGAGATACGCAGTAAACGCGGGATTCGATGTATTTCTAGATCTCAAATACCATGACATTCCAAATACGGTTGCTAGCGCGTGCAGCGCCGCGGCGGAGCTCGGATGCTGGATGGTTAACGTGCATGCCAGTGGCGGTCGACCGATGCTAGAGGCTGCGGCGACGCGGCTAGCACAACGTGGCTCGGGACCACTCCTAGTCGCCGTTACAATGTTAACAAGTCTCGACGATCAAATAATTCGCGAGGTTGGGTTCGGCGAAAACACAGCCGCACTGGTCGAAAGATTAGCGCTCCTTAGTAAGGACAGCGGCCTAGACGGCGTCGTGTGTTCGACGCTAGAAATACGCAACATCAAGCAACGTTGCGGCGAGGATTTTTTAACCGTAACACCTGGAGTGCGGCCAGCTGGATCAAGTGCCGATGATCAAAAACGTGTTTCAACTCCCGCCCAAGCACGCGCAGCCGGGGGGGATTTTCTAGTCGTCGGTCGACCGATTACGCGAGCAGACGATAGCTCGGCGGCGCTAGACGCCATTTACGCTGAACCGACGGTTGTTTAACATTCATGGCTGCTGACGGTGCTCCCGGTTCTTCTAGCGTACTAAATCCTCCGCTACCGAAAAAGCTAGGAGATAATTTCGCCTGGACACGCCTATTCGGCGCAGGAAAATCGCTGGCGATTGCGGAATCTGCCCGCCGCCATTCGGGATTAGTGGTAGTCGTTGTTGGGGATACCAATACCGCCTTGCAATTCAGCGACGATATCCCGTTCTTTGCGAGTGAGGTCGAGCATTATCACTTACCAGATTGGGAAATTCTTCCGTACGACCAGTTCAGCCCCTACCAAGATATAATTTCCGACAGGATTTCGATTCTTTCTCGATTGCCGAGATTGAATAGTGGGTTATTAATCGTTTCAATTGCCACACTAATGCACCGAATTATTCCGCGTGCGTGGCTAGCCGCGCAATCGTTTAGCCTCAAGCTTGGAGACAAACTGGATCGCAGCGAGTTGCAAACACGTTTGGTTCAAGGCGGCTACCGTAACGTTTCTCAAGTTATGGATCACGGTGATTTTGCAATCCGAGGATCGATCATCGACATTTTCGCGATGGGCATTGCAAACCCATTCAGAATTGATTTATTTGATGACGAAATCGAGACATTACGAATTTTTGATGCAGAAACACAGCGTTCAATTGAGCAGGTCGACGCTATAAATTTAATGCCCGCTCGGGAAACGCCGTTTACTCCCGATGCAATTGCACTTTTCAAACGAAATTGGCGACTATCGTTTGACGGCCTGCCGACCAACAGCGCGGTTTACGAAGATGTTAGCGAAGGCTTGGCACCCGCCGGCATTGAGTATTACTTGCCGCTGTTTTTCGAACATCTGGATACATTATTTGACTACTTACCGGAAAACGCACTGTTCCTTGTCGATGAAGGGGTCGAGGTTGGAGCGGACTCATTTCGAAATTCAGTAGACGAGCGTTATGAACAACTTCGCTACGATATAGAGCGACCGATTATCCCGCCCGAGCAACTATTTCTCGACTGGAACGATGTCGTCGCTAGGTTCACGCACTATCCTCAAGCGCTAATGTCGGGACTCGATCTCGGCGAGCGCGATCACAATTATCGATTCAACACGCGGGCCGCAACCCAGCTACCAATCGACGCCCGAGCGAGCGAGCCTTTTGGTTTTATTCGATCGTTTTTGAATACTTACGACGGTCGGGTCCTGTTCTTAGCCGAATCGAATGGTCGCCGTGAAACTTTATTGGATTTGTTTAATTCGAACGGCGTCAAGCTCAAGGCAGTGGCAACATGGGGCGAGTTCCTAAATAGCGATACTAAGATCGGCCTAACAGTGATGCCGCTATCAGCCGGAGTGGAACTAACCGATCCGACAATTTGCCTAATCACGGAATCCCAGCTATTCGGAGAACGAGCATCGCAACGTCGGCGACGACGTCGTTCGGACATTGATAAAGACGCGATAATAAAAAGTCTCACAGAGCTTCAAATAGGCGCGCCCGTCGTTCATGAAGACCACGGTGTGGGTCGTTTTTTGGGCCTTGAAGTTATCACTGCCGGCGGTGTTGAAAACGAATTCATAAAACTCGAATATGCAGACGCCGACAAGTTATACGTTCCGGTTGCTAATTTAAATCTTATAAGTCGCTATTCCGGCGTCGATCCGGCTCGGGCACCTTTGCACAAATTGGGTAGCGGCCAGTGGGAGCGTGCAAAGAAGAAAGCGACGGAGCGAATTTATGATGTTGCGGCCGAGTTGCTCGAAGTGCACGCGCGTCG